>JBOHOM010000041.1:0-7520 GCA_050731075.1 Nitrospiraceae bacterium | reverse complement strand
TCATGCCCCGGTGGCAGCGGCGCTAGTGCCGTTCCAACTATTTCGAGCCATCTGTACCGCAGTGGGAAGCTCGGGTCTTACGGCAGGATCGGTGATCATCATTAGGCGCATCAAGTTGGAACGGCACCAGCAGGGTGATCGAGGCATCAGCCGTTCAGGTCTGATTCTGCGGGTCGTTCAACCACGTCGGCACCGCTCTGCGCAGAAGGGCCGCCAGGGATTCCTCTCCCACGCCGATTCGCGATGGCAACGGGGACAGCGGACCAGCATGGACCGGATTATATCAACAGGCGTCTGCAATGTGAACTTCGACGCGAGAGTCCCCGGTCCTCATCGGTCGGTCCCGTTTCTCCCGTCCAGGGCGTGGGTTGGCCGAGTGAGGTATTTGGAACCGCGCGCCATCACGCGCGGGACACCGGCGGATGGGTTTTCGCAGGTCCAGCGCAACGACGATGCATCGGGAAGCGGCAAAGTGGCTTGCAGCAACGCTTACGCTCCAGCCGAATGCTGGGACCCGCTTCCTGTACGGTGGCTGTCGGTGGAACCGCGTGACAGCGACAGAATTCTATCCCCAATTTTTGTGGAAGGCCTGTGGATAAGGTTGTGAGTCGGTCTTCCTCGGTTAGGTAATGAGCCTGTGATAGCAGACTGCACAAATTTTAGGCTGCGAAACGTTCGCAATTTCATGCGCTTGTCAATCCTTGTGACGAACGGTCCTGACTCTACTAGATAGTGGGCCTCTCAACGGGCAAGAGGGGCGCCGCGCTTCAGACTAGCTTCTTTCCAGCCGCACGGCGATACCGGCGACTGGATCGAAGGAGTCCCTCTCGCACGCCCCGACAAACGAGACGGCCGATCATTGCTCCGATGGGCGTGTGAGTTCCGCTGTACCGGAGGGTCGGACCGTTGCCGCAGGCGATGACAACGGCGTCGGTGCCTGTCCCCGTGGCGCCGGGTCGCCTGGTCCAGCTCGGCACACCTTTGGCCAGTAGGACTGCGGTCTTGCTCTCGGTCGCAACCTGAACCGCGCCGACCATCGCTGACGAGGATAGGCGAGCGTTGGTGACCAGGATGATGTTAATCGTGCCCGCACCCGGCCGGACTCTTCCGTCGTGTGAAGAAACGACCGGCTCGCCCGCCCGCACCGCGTTAGACACACCGACGGTGAAGAATCCCTCGACCCATAGACCGTCCTGTTCTTCCCGCAACGTCACCAACCGGTCGAGAGGTACGGCGGTCATCAAGGCCACGCATCGGTGATCAGAACCGATTCTGCCAGTAAGCATTCCCAAATACCGGGCTGGATCGCACCAGGCACCTGTCGCACCCGGAACCCGGCACATGATCGGATTTGCCGGAACCTGATGGTTGAGGATACAACGAGCCCGCATCAACCCACCACCCCTGGGCGCGGAAGAGAGGATCCGCCGCCGCGCGCCCAGGTCGATAAACAGCGTGCCCTGCTTCACCCGAAATCTCGTCACCAGCGCGCTCTCGCGGCGGTCAAGCATCCGGGATCCCCCTTAGGAGCGCGCGGCGAAACGCCGCAACGAGCCGGCGATTTTCCCTCGATGTGCGCACCGCGATCCGGACTGTCTGTTCGGTAAGGCCCGGAACCCTCGAACAATCGCGGATCAAGATCCCCTCGCGGCGCAGGACGCCGGCGAGCGCCCCAGCCGTCATCCATGATGGGAGCTCAACCATCAAGAAATTGGCCGCTGATGAATAGACCCTGACGTCCGGCAGTCGCTCCACCTGCCGCGCCAGGCGGGGTCGTTCGGCCTGCATGAAGGCCAGGCTCCGGTTCACGTGGCGCACATCGGTCACGGACGCCAGGGCAGCCACCTGTGCCAAAGCGTTTACCGACCAGGGCGGTTGCCGGTCCCGAATTCGCCGGACGACCTCTGGCGCCCCCGCCAGGTAGCCGATGCGAAGACCCGGCAGCGCATAGAACTTAGTGAAGCTCCGCAGGACGATTAGGCGCGAGTGTTCCGCCACGTCTCGCAGCAACGACCGCTCCTCACAGTAGTCCACGAAGGCTTCATCCAACACCACCCAGACCCCGCGCCGCCCTGCGCTTCGGACCACCTCGCTCAGCTCGCCGTTCGACACAGCTTGCCCGGTCGGGCTATTGGGATTGCAGACAAACACGGCGTCGAACGAACGTCGCGCGGCATGCAGGGCAGACAGCGTTTCTCGCAGCGGAGGCTGATACTGCTCCGACCGTTCGGCATCGAGCTGGCTGACCTCGCCGCCGTGGAGCCTGACGGCGCGCGCGTACTCGGAGAACGTCGGACCGAGGACTAGGGCCCGACGGATCGAGAGCGCGGCCGGTACAAGTTGGATCAATTCGCTTGATCCGCTCCCGATTAGAAAAGACTCCGCCGGAAGCCCATATCGTTTGGCGAGCGCCTCCCGGAGCGCAACGCAGCCGGGGTCGGGATAGTGCACCATATAGACGAGAGCGGATCGGCTGGCTCGCACCGCGTGGGGAGATGGCCCGAGCGGGTTGACACTCGCGCTGAAATCCATGAGCCGGCGCAGCGATCGACCGCTCTCCCGCGCTGCCGCATAGACGTCACCACCGTGGGAATCGATTCTCGTCATCGCGCCAACCAACTCACAGCGAGCAGGACCCCCAACCCTGAAGCCATCCACATGAGCGTAAGCGCACGGTGAAGATGGGCCCGTGCCAATGGTTCACCCGCATCTCCGAGCAGCGGGCGGTCCTCCGGGACCCCGTCATAGGCATTCCTGCCACCGAGCTGGACTCCCAGGGCGCCCGCCATCGCTGCTTCCGGCCGGCCGCTGTTCGGACTGGGATGCTTGTGGCCATCACGCCGTAGAACTCGCCAGGCACGGCGCATGGGAGCGACCCGCCGGGTCATGAGTCCTGCAGCGACCACCAACAGCAGGGCCGTCAACCGAGCTGGGATCCAGTTGGCCGCATCATCCAGCCGGGCCGACGCCCAGCCGAGATGCCGGTACCTTGGCTCGAGATGGCCCACCAGGGAATCGAGGGTATTGATCGCCTTATAGGCCAGCGCTGCCGGGGGACCACCTACACTGAGGAAGAAGAGAGGCGCGATGACTCCATCCGATGCGCTTTCGGCGAGGGTCTCCACCGTGGCTCGTACCACTTCAGGTTCGGACAATTGAGCGGTGTCACGCCCCACGATCTGAGCAAGTGCCTGCCGAGCCCGTTCAAGAGCCCCCTGCTCCAGCGCGTGTTGCACCACCAGAGCATGGTCGGACAGATCCCGCGCTGCTATGGTGGTCCAGGCAAGAACGACCCACACGACCGCGCCGAGCGCCGCGTGGGCCCTTCCACCAAGCTCGATCGCCAACCACCCGGCTGCGTAGGTCAACGCAGGCAACCCCAGAGCTATCGCGATACCGGCCGCCTGCTCGCCGCTCGGGCCATGCGCGGCGCGCCTCACGCAACTGTCATACCAGGTGATCACCCGGCCCATCAGTCGAACCGGATGGGGGAGCCACCGAGGGTCGCCAAGGACGACATCCAGCATGCAAGCGAGGATGAGCATACCGGCGATCATCGCCAACTGAGCAACACCGGACTTGCCAGCAGAAAGATGACTTCAGCGATCTCGTTGGTCGCACCGAGCGTATCGCCGGTGATTCCTCCGATGAACCGATTCGACACAGTCGCAAGAACGCGCGCGATCAGCGCAGCGATCCCGACGCTAACGAGAGCACCGAGAGGGCCAAGCAGGGAGAGCAGCGCGGCCGCCAGCAGCCCGGTGGCCCAGAGGACGTCTCGCCATGAGAGCTGCGTGAGAAACGGCTCGGCCAGTCCACCTCCAGTTCTCGCGTAGGGACCCGACAGGGCACCAAGGACCATGGCCCATCGGCCGATGGCCGGCATGCAGACGAGCACCGGCACACGTTCCATCTCAGGCATGGCTGAGAATCCGGCGTACCGTAGCCCCAAGGCCAGCGCTAAGCCGGTGGCGCCGATTGCGCCAATCCGCCCGTCCCGCATAATCTCCAGCCGCTGCTCCGGCGTCTGCCCGCCCGCCAGCCCATCCAAGGAGTCGGCGAGCCCGTCCTGGTGCAGCCCGCGGGTCACGGCCACCAACAGGACGATCAGGAGCGCATTCACGACTCCGCGCGAGAACAACCCCGAGAGAAGAATATCGCTGATAGCCAGAAGCCCCCCGAGCATGAGCCCGATGAGGGGGTAGAGCCGCATGGAGAAGGCTAGCTCGCGCGGTGTCGGATCGTGATGTGTACGGTTCAGCGGGATCGCGGTCAGGAAGTGCCAGGCGAAGAAAAAAGGGCGGACCACCGCAGGGCCTCACGAGATCCGCTCGGAGACGCCGGCTTCCCCGAACGTCGCCATCTGGGTCAGGATCTTGATTCCAGCCTGCACCAGCCCGATCCCAAGACAGGCACCGGTGCCCTCCCCGAGCCGGAGGTCCAGATCGAACAGCGGCTTGAGCCCAAGCTGGTTGACCACGGCCCGATGTCCACGTTCGACTGACAGGTGCGAGGCGATCAAGTAGTCCCGAGACAGCGGCTGAAGCCCAACCGCGATCAGCGCGGCGGCGCCTGCGATGAACCCGTCCAGCATGACGGGCACACGGTAGGCGGCGGCTCCCAGGATCAGCCCGGCCAGTCCGGCGATCTCGAATCCGCCGACTTTCGCCAGCACGTCCAAGGGGTTGGTCGGGACCGGACAGTGTCGCCGAAGCGCCTCCTCGATCACGGCGACCTTGCGCACATAAGTCGGCTCGTCGATCCCCGTTCCCCGCCCGGTCACGTCGCCGACCGGCTGCCCGGTCATGACCGCGACAATGGCTGAGCTCGGCGTCGTGTTGCCGATTCCCATGTCACCGGTGCCGATCAGACCGACGCCCTCGCGCGCGGCGTCACATGCCAGATTGATCCCGGTCTCCACGGCCTGTGTCGCCTGTTCCCCGATCATCGCCGGTTCACGAAGAAAATTCCTGGTTCCGTAGCCGACCTTGCGTGGGAGGAGCCCGGGTAACCCACCAAATTCATGGGCCACGCCGATGTCCACGACACGTACCTCAGCGCCGACGTGAGCCGCGAGGACGTTGACCCCGGCCCCGCCGCGCAGGAAATTCAGCACCATCTGAGCGGTGACGGCGCGAGGATAGGCGCTGACGCCCTCGTCGGTCACGCCGTGATCCGCTGCGAAGGTGAAGATCACTGATCGTGGGACCTTCGGGCACACTTCACCGGTTACAGCCGCATACCAAGCCGCGAGTTCCTCGAGCCGTCCTAAGCTTCGGACCGGCTTGGTCAGTCGGTCGAGGCGGGCTTGGACCCGTTGTTGACAGAACTGATCTACGGGACGAATTTTTTGAATAGCCTCCTCGAGCCTCATCACTTAATCCGCGTTGGCAGCCCGCTCAGAACGACATACACCGCATCCGCCTCGGCGGCGACTTGCTGATTGACCTGGCCTGCCAGGTCCCTGAAGCGACGGGCCGAGGCCTCCATGGGCACCAAGCCCAACCCCAGCTCGTTGGTGACGACCACGACGCGCGCCGTGGCGGCACAGATCGTCTGCAACAGGTCTGCCACCAGATCGGGAAGGCGTGAGTCGGTGACGCCTCGTTCCCGAAGATTGCTGAGCCACAGGGTCAGGCAGTCGATCACAATCGCGTGATACTCTCGGCCGTGCTTCTTCATCCACTCGACGAGGTCTGAGGGGACTTCATGGGTCTGCCAGCTCTCACCGCGCGATACCCGATGACGCTGAATCCGCTCGGCCATCTCGTCATCGAGCGGCTCACCGGTCGCGACAAAGGCTCGCTTTACGCACCTGCCGGCAAGGTCCAGGGCTGCTGCACTCTTGCCTGAGGAGGCCCCGCCGATCACGAGAACAAGCTGGCCACGGCGCCGCTGCTTTCGGTCCCGGCTCGTCGGGCTCACGCGTCACACCCCCTGTGCAACGATCGCGTCAATCGCTGCGAGATCAACGTGGCGTTGAACAAAGTCAGCGAGGTGGTCCAGCTCCTGATCAAGGGTAGACCGACTTGTGACCTCGAGCGGAGACCAGCCGCGAGCATCACGCAATCGGTTCAGGAACATCCGACGGAATAAGGGAGCATCAAACAAACCGTGGACATAGGTCCCCATGGTTCGGCCGTCGCTCGACACAGCGCCTTCAGCCCGCTCGACCGATTCCCTGGATGTCTTGACCATCAGCAGAGGAGCCACCATGCTACTCAGGCTGGTCTGTCCCATATGAGCTTCATAGCCGTCAACGGGACAGCCGGTCTGCCGATGGAGCCCAGTCACCCGAACGGTGACCTTTGCACGAGCAAAGGTCGTGACCGCATCCAACAGTCCTATCCCAACCAGTTCAGGCTCTAAGGATTCGACTCCATGGGGATCCAGAATCCGTTTGCCTAGCATCTGATACCCGCCGCAGAGTCCGATCACCGTTCCCCCTTCAGCCAGCACTCTCCTGGCTACTTGATCGAGTCCCCTTGCCTTAACGAAGTGCAGCGCCTGGGCTGTATTTTTCGTTCCAGGGAAGATCAGCGCGTCGAGCCGCAGGCTGGGCATTCCGTCCAGCCGAACCAGGTGCACATCCGGTTCCCGCGACAGGGCCTCAAAGTCGGTGAAGTTTGAGATCGCCGGCGCATCCGCCACGCCAATGGTGAGGGAATCGGACCGATGGGGGTGAGATCGAACCCAACTGTCCCACCCTAGCGAGTCCTCCTGCGGGACTTGGAGGTCATTCCAGTGCGGGAGCACACCGAGGCAAGGCACCCCGGTCTGCGCTTCCACCATCCGTATGCCCGGCGCCAGCAGATCGGCGTCGCCTCGGAACTTATTGATCAGCAGCCCCTTCACATGCCGCCGCTCCTCCGGCTGCAGCAGCGTCAGCGTGCCAACCAGAGCCGCAAAGACTCCGCCTCGATCAATATCTCCAACGAGAAGCACCGGTGCCCTCGCCGCTTTGGCCATCCGCATATTGACAATGTCCTGATCGCGCAGATTGATCTCCGCCGGGCTTCCGGCGCCCTCCAGAATCACCAGATCGAACTCCGCCGTCAGCCGCGCAAAAGCCTCCTGCACGGCTTCCCAATAGTCCCGGCGGATGCGACCGAAGTCGTGAGTCTCCAGTGAACCGGCCACCAGCCCATTGACTACCACCTGGGCTCTGTGCTCGCTCTCCGGTTTGATCAGCACCGGATTGAAGTCAGATCGAGGAGCTAGCCGGCAAGCGGATGCCTGGACTGCCTGAGCTCGTCCAATCTCCTTTCCGTCTGGTGTGACGAAGGAGTTATTGGACATGTTCTGCGCTTTGAACGGCGCCACCCGAATGCCCCGGCGAACAAAGAGCCGGCAGAGCGCCGTGACCAGGACCGATTTGCCCACGTGCGACGCGGTGCCTTGAATCATGAGGGTGCGTGCACCCATCTTTTCAGTACAGAGCGACGAGATCTTCGACTCAGTCCTCAGCACTCGTGGCTCAGTCCTTCTTGACATCTCGTTCCCAGAGAAACTCCCCCTCG
>JBOHOM010000040.1:0-5515 GCA_050731075.1 Nitrospiraceae bacterium | reverse complement strand
CCACGAGGTGCCGCCGCTGAAGAAGGATCGCGCATGGTTCACGTGGCACAATCTGTTCATCACGCTGGACGCGGTGCTCAGGCTCTACGACCGGATGCCGATTCGGAGGCTGCGGGAGAAGGCGGTCAGCAAGGCGGCGGACTGGATGCTGGGCCATGTCAAAGGCAGCGGAGGAATCGGCGCGATTTATCCGGCGATGGCGAACTCCGTCGTGGCGCTGCGGTGCCTGGGCTACGGGATCGACCATCCACTGGTCGTCAAGGCGCTGCGCGAGATCGAAGAACTCGAGGTGTACGATGTCGTGAACGACGGCCAGGGTCGGGGGGAAACCCTGCACATGCAGCCCTGCTTCTCTCCCATCTGGGATACCTCGCTGCTGATCAATGCGTTCATCGAAACGGGACTGCCGCAAGACCATCCGGCTCTGCTCAAGGCCGCCGACTGGCTCCTGTCGCGCCAAACCACGACGGTGGGCGACTGGAAAGTCGCGGCGCCGGATGCGGAGCCTGGCGGATGGTATTTCCAGTTTGAAAACGAGCTGTATCCGGACGTGGATGACACCGCGGTGGTCCTGATGGCGTTGGCCAAGCTGCGGATGCCAGACGGTGCCGCACAGCGGGAATCGATCGCCCGGGGGTATCGGTGGACGATGGCCATGCAGGGCTCTGACGGCGGCTGGGGCGCCTACGACAAGGACAACAACCGGACGGTGTTCAACCTCATCCCGTTCGCGGATCATGGAGCGCTGCTGGATCCGAGCACGGCTGACCTCGCGGGCCGGTGCCTGGAGATGCTCGGGGTGCTCGGATACGATCGGACCCATCCGCCTGCGGAGCGGGCCCTGGAGTTTTTGCGACGGGAGCAGGAGGCGGACGGGAGTTGGTACGGCCGCTGGGGCGTCAATTACATCTACGGGACCTGGTCGGTGATGGTCGGTTTGCGCATGATCGGCGAGGACATGTCCGCCCCCTACGTTCGGCAGGCGGTGGCCTGGCTGGAGTCCAGACAGAATTCGGACGGCGGATGGGGGGAGTCGTGCCTGTCCTATACCGATCCGGCCGCGACCGGGAGGGGAGACAGTACTCCGTCCCAGACCGCCTGGGCCCTGCTCGCCTTGCTCTCGGCCGGAGTATGCGATTCCATCAGCGTGGTGCGCGGGGTGAATTATCTCACCCGGCACCAGCGGCAGGACGGATCATGGGAGGAAATCCGGAAGACCGGGACCGGCTTCCCGCGCGTGCTCTACCTCCGGTATCATTGGTACGGTCAGTACTTCCCACTCTGGGCGCTCGCCGTGTATCGGAACGTGAAGACCCGCGGGCAGATGAAGGCTGACGAGTTACGTCGGATCGCTCGTGAGACAGGATGGTTCCGGTCCGAGGTCTGACGCCCGTCGCCTCTGCGAGCTAGCTCGCAGCCAATAGCTCCGAGCGAGTCGCTCTCGGCTATTCGCTGAACACGATGAAACAAATCGGGATCTTCACGGCGACCCGATGGGAGCTCAACGCCGTCCGCCGGGCGATCCTGGTTGAAGCGAAGACACGCGTCGGCGGGGCTCGCGGCGTGGTCGGGCGCCGGGGGAACGGACGGCTGTTCGTGTTCCAGACTGGTGTGGGGACCGCGAAGGCCGACGCGGTCTGCCGGAGCGTCTTTGCCAGCCATCCGTTGGACTTCGCCGTCTCATGCGGGTTCGCGTGTGCGCTCACGGCCGCCGATCTCGGCGAGTTGCTGATCGGCACGGATGTCATCATGTATCAGGCGGCAGCCAATCCACCGGCCGACGGCCGTGTCATTCCCTGTGCCGATCACCTGACCGCTGCGGCGGCGCGCACCGCGGCAGCGGCGGGCCTCCCCGCGCGAGCCGGCCGATTCGTGACCGTCCCGCGCGTCGTCTGGCGTGCACAAGACAAACGCGCAATCGCAGCGGCCACCGGCGCGGCCGGCCTTGATATGGAGAGCGCCGCCGTGGGGGCCGCGGCACTCGAGCGGACCATCCCCTTCGCGATCGTTCGCACAGTCTCCGACCTGCCCGATGAGGATCTCCCGTTTGACTTCAACCTGTGGCTGAGCCCGACCGGGTGGGCGCGCGGGACTCTCACGTGCCTTGCTCGGCCCTCCTCCCTGATCGCTCTGAACCGATTCCGCGCACAGACCGCGCTGGCGTCCGAGAGGATGACCAGGTTTTGGGGGAGATTCCTGGATGATCTTGAATAGCGCGAATCCTCCGGCTTGCGCGTGTTGACCCGGAGCTTTGCACGAATCGGTCGCACCACCCTGTTTCTGATCGCAGAGATGGGGCGGATGCTCCTCTTTATGCTGGCCACCTTCGCCTGGCTGGCGCGGCCTCCCTTTCGCCCCTTTCAGATCCTCAAACAACTTCATTTCATCGGCTTCAAGTCCACGTTCGTGGTGGTCCTGACCGCCGCCTTCACCGGGATGGTGCTGGGCCTGCAGATCTACTACACGCTCCGGAAGTTCGGGTCGGAAGGGGTCTTGGGCTCCGTCGTGGCGTTGAGCATGATCCGGGAGTTGGGCCCGGTCTTGGCCGCACTGATGGTGACGGCGCGCGCCGGCTCGGCCATGACGGCCGAGATCGGCATCATGCGGATTACCGAACAAATCGATGCCCTGGACACGATGGCGATCAATCCTCTGCAGTACCTGATCGCCCCGAAATTCGTAGCCGGGCTGATCGGGGTGCCTCTGCTGGTCGCGGTCTTCGACGTGGTGGGGATCTATGGGGGCTACCTGGTGGGCGTGAGTCTGCTGGGAGCCAACGCGGGGTCGTACTGGAGTTCGATCGAATCCGCCGTGGAGTGGAAGGACGTGTATGGAGGCATTGTGAAGTCGATCAGTTTCGGACTGATCGTCAGTTGGGTGTGCTGCTATAAAGGGTATTTCACCCGGATGAGCGCAGAGGGATTGGGAGCCGCGACGACCGAGGCCGTCGTGCTGTCGTCGGTGGTGATCCTGATCTGGGATTATTTTCTGACGTCAGTTCTTCTATAGGCAGGCGATAGGCGATAGGCTAGGGGCTATAGGGGGGAAGCGCGAGAGAGCTCTGGTCGAGATTCCCTATAGCCCATCGCCCATTGCCTCTAGCCTGACGGAAGTATGATCAAACTCGTCGGGGTTGAGAAGACGCTCGGGGGGCAGCCGGTGTTGTGCGGGGTGGACCTGACCATCCCGGCCGGGAAGCTCACGACCATTATCGGGCGAAGCGGCGGGGGCAAGAGCGTGCTGCTGAAGCACATGATCGGGCTGCTGCAGCCGGACCGCGGCGAGGTCTGGGTGGATGGGATCGAGATCTCGCGCTTGCGGGGCAAAGCGCTCAACGAGGTGCGCAAGCGGTTTGCCATGTTGTTCCAGGGCGCAGCCTTGTTTGATTCGTTGACGGTCTTCGAGAACGTGGCCTTCCCGCTGAGGGAGAAACTCCGGTTGGCCGACGCCGAGGTGGTCAGACGAGTCGAGGACATGCTGGAACAAGTGGGTCTCTCCGGCATGGGCCATAAATTTCCGGCCGAATTGAGCGGCGGCATGAAGAAGCGGGCCGGTTTGGCGCGGGCGCTCGTGATGGAGCCGGAGATCATTCTGTTCGATGAACCGACCACGGGATTGGACCCCCTGATGGCCAAAACCATCCACGATCTGATCGTGGCCACGCATCGGACGTTTCACTTCACGGCGATCATGGTGAGCCACGAGATACCGGAAATCTTTTCCATTTCGGACTGGGTGGCGATGCTCAAAGACGGAAAGATCGCGGCAATGGCGCCGTCGGCGGAATTCCAGCGCACCACTGATCCGGCCATCCTCGAATTCATCGCCATAGACGGCGTGACGGTGCGGGAGAACGTGAAGCGTGAAGCGTGAAGCGCGCGGAGCTGTTGGGTCCGTTGAGTCGGTTGAGTCCGTTAACGGACCAAACGGACGTAACGGGGCACGGACACAACGAAGGAAGCGACGAGATACGAGATACAAGCAACGCAGCCCACGGGTAACGGGCGACGGACAGCGAGGTTGAGCGTATGGAAAAGGCCAAGTTGGAATTGGTGGTCGGGGTGTTCGTGCTCGTCGGGATTGTCTGTATGGGCTACCTGTCGATCAAGCTGGGGAAGCTGGAGATCATCGGTGGCAACCGTTACGATGTCGAAGCCGAATTCGATTCTGTCTCGGGGTTGAAGAGCGGCGCAACGGTGGAGATTGCGGGTGTCGAGGTGGGGCGGGTGAAGGCGATTGCGCTGAAAGGAGACCGAGGCGTGGTCACCTTGGCGGTCCGCAATGACCTCAAGCTGTACGATGACACCATTGCAACGATCAAGACGCGCGGGATCATCGGGGAAAAATATGTCTCGCTGTCGCTCGGGGGGAGCGGCGAAATCCTCCGGGCGGGAGGCAGGATCCGGGATACGGAATCGGGCCTCGATCTGGAAGAGCTGGTCAGCCAGTACATTCACGGGAAGGTGAAGTAATCCCATGCTGGACGTGAGGAGCGCGGGGCGAACCCTGCTGGCCGGCCTCAGAGGCCTCGCGGCTGTGATCGTGCTGGTCGGGGGCGCCTCAGCGGAGCCCGGCGCCGCCGCCACCGAGGCGGTCAGGACCACGATCAATGAGATGATCCGCATCCTGAAAGATGCGGAGCTGAAGAAGCCGGGGCGGGCGGAGGAGCGTCGCCGCTTGCTGGAGCAGGTCATCGGGGACCGCTTCAACTACGACGAGATGGCCAGGCGCGCCTTGGGAGCGCAGTGGAACAAGCTCAGCGACACGGAGAGGCAGGAGTTCGTTGACGTGTTCAAGCGGCTGCTCTCGAGCTCTTATGCGGACAAGATCGAGGGATATTCCGGCGAGCAGGTGCACTACCTCAACGAACGGCTGGAGGCAGACTATGCCGAGGTCCGCACCAAGGTGGCCTCCGACAAGACCGAGATCCCGCTGGACTATCGTCTGCTGAACAAGTCGGGGAACTGGCGCGTGTACGACGTCGTGGTGGACGGGGTCAGCCTGGTCAACAACTACCGCAGTCAGTTCACCAAGATCATCCGGGAATCCTCCTACGCGGACCTGCTGGAGAAGTTGCGGGAGAAATCTCGGAAGAAGTCCGAACAGCCCAAGTCTCCCTAGCCCGGTTTATTCATGTACGCTTCTGCTGCAATCGCGGATCCGCTGCTGCGACAAGCCTGCCCGGAATCTATGCCTACTGGAGGCAAAGTGCTCATCCGCTGCGATTTGATCGAACGCAGCGGTTCAAGCGAAGCTTGGTATGGCGGGCGGGCTCGCCGCTTAGTTGGTCGCCGTATTCCAGGGGATACGCCTCCCTCCCTCGCGCCTCCGCGCGCCCGTCTCGCGACGCGGCTGCCGGGGACCCATTGCTCTTCAGACTGCAATGGGTGAGCGCGACGAACCGTCATGAATAATCCGGGCTATGCGTGGCCCCGAGCGTCGTGAAGCGTGCGATCTGTCGCTTCGCTCGTGTCCTGCTCGCGGTCGCGGTGACCTTCGCGCTGGACGCGGGGAA
>JBOHOM010000039.1:0-6915 GCA_050731075.1 Nitrospiraceae bacterium | reverse complement strand
CCGGCGCGATTCCGGGAAGGGATCCACAGGCAAGGAAGGCTTGCCAGTCTGAGACTCCGCTGTCCCAGATCCGACGCTCGGTGGATTCGCCGATGCCTTTGAGCAACACGAATGTGGATTCAAGCATGGACCAAAGCATCCCTGATCCGAAGATAATCAATGATGACTGGGTCAGCTCCAGCGGGTCCTGTCGTGGCGCTCACCCCCGTCGTCCTCGCTCCACCCATCCCCCCGTGGGGGTCACTTCGAGGTTTGGCAGTGCGCGGGTGCTGTGTATTGGTGGTGGGTGGCACCCTGTTGGCTCTTCGCCCCTTTCGCTGCGGGCGACGGGGGACCCGCTCGCCACGCCACCCGCTGGAGGAAGACACGAGGAGAACGTCATTGTGTCGGATTAGGGCGCTGAGCTATCAGCTACCGGCTAGTGGCGGCTCTGCAGTGCGGATTCTAGCCTTGATTTCACCGAGGAAACAAGCTAAATTCCGGCTTGAAAGCCGGCCTCCTCGGATCGCCGCTCAGCAAGAGCGTAGCCGGAGTTGCGAGGACTGCACATCGTGGATCCGCGCGGGCTGCGACTCGTAGATTGAAGTAATGGGAGACGGAACACGGCGCATCAGAATCTCGGTGGGGCCGGTCAGCCTCGACGCCGAGCTGAAGACCAACCAGACCGCGGAGGCCATTTACAAGGCGTTGCCCATCGAGGCTGTTCTGAACACCTGGGGCGAAGAGTTCTATTTCAAGGTCCCCGGGGTCAAGGACCATCGCGAGGTGGCCACGACGCAGGTCAAAGTGGGGGACCTGGCGTTCTGGGGAGCCGGCGGGGTGCTGGCGATCTTTTTCGGGAGAACGCCCATGAGCATGGGGCCTGATCCCGTTCCGGCTGACCGCGTCAACATCGTGGGGCGCATCCTGGGAGACGCCACGGTGCTGCGTCAGGCCATGGACGCGACGACGATCAAAGTTGAAAAACTAGGCTAGGGGCAATGGGCGATAGGCGATGGGAAGAGCCATGGCGCAATCCCTCTAGCCCATAGCCTATTGCCTCTCGCCTCGCACCTATGGCCTGCTGCGTAAGCAGATGAAACTCTCGAGGGAACGGATCAGCCTGCTGGCGGAGTCCCTCGCCTCACGCCTGCTGGCGGAAGGCCACCTCGAATTGCCGGGAGAGAAGAAGGCGCTGGTCGAGGCGTTGAACCAGACGATTACGGAGGAGCTCATGGTCGAGGATCGGCTGAATGCCGAGGTCCGGGAACTCATGAAGAACTACGAGACGGAGATTCAGCGCGGAGGCGTCGACTACCAGAAGATGTTCACGATGATCAAGAGCCGTCTGGTCAAGGAACGGGGCTTGATCCTCTGACTGGTGACGCGTCACGCGTGACGCGTGACAGGTTTTGGGCATGCTGCTCAGTGACGACAAAGTGAGCCACCTCTCGCACCGGATTCTGGCCTGCCTGAAGGCGAGTCCTTCGGCGCGCCTGAAAGGAGATGAGGCGCACGCGTTGCGCGAGATCAAGCGTGTGCTGGCGGCGGAGCTGCTCCAGGAAGAAGCAACAGACCGCGTCGTGCGTGCGCGGCTGGCGTCCTATTCACGTCCGATCGTCGAAGGGAGCCAGGAATGGGAGGTGTTGTACAGGAAAATCTTTGAGGAGGAGTTGAGGAAGCGGAGGAAACCATGACTGTGACTCGCCTTTCGGATGACGCCTCTGACAGAGGCCTGAGACTGCTCGGCGCGATCATGATGCTCTGCGTGCTGTTCTGGCTGCCAGCCTGTTCGAGCGCGCCGAAAGCGAAACTGCGGGCGCCGTTGGCGGTCGGTCCAGGCGTCCCCCCCGCCGTGCTGAAGCTGACCGAGCAAGGGACTCAAGCGTATCTCGCCGCCCGTTACGAGCAGGCGCAGACCTATTTTGAGCAGGCTGTCAGCCTCGCGCCGGGCTCTGCGCAAGCGCACTACAACCTGGGCCTGTCCCTCTTTGCCCGTGGAGAGACTGACCGCGCCCGTGAGCAATTCATCGAAGCCGCCAACCTGGCGCCCGGCGATAAGGTGATCTGGGACTCGCCGGCGTTGCGTCCCTTCGGGGCCCCTGCGCCGGCGATTACCAAAGAGTCGAAGGAGACCCCCTACAACACCCAAAGGCCGACGTTCGGTGGCGGTCCGCGGCGTTGAGCCCGCACGCTTGCTGCCCACGCATGCGGGTTGTTCCGCTTTCAACCACAGTGCATCAGGATCCATTCGCTTGACTCATCGGCCGGGGACGTTCCGCTCGCCAGGATTGTTTTTGCTGATACAAAGTGAACTGAGGAGGAGGCGATCTGAGCCGACGAGATGCTTGCCGTGGACCGGCGAAGCTGAGTACTATTCCCCGAGGAGGAAGGAGATTGACCATGCCGGCAGAGCGCGCTGTAGGAGACAAGGCGCCTGACTTTTCGCTTCCGGACGAAACCGGGCAACCGGTGAGCCTGAAGAAATTCAGGGGCAGGCAGGTCGTGCTGTACTTCTACCCGAAAGACGACACACCCGGATGCACGAAAGAGGCCTGTGGGTTTCGTGATTCGATGACGCCGATCGTCAAGATGGGCTCGGCAGTCGTTGGCGTGAGCCTTGACGGCGGGGAATCACACCGGCGGTTTATCGCCAAACATCAGCTGCCGTTCACGCTGCTGAGCGACGAGGATGCGCAAGTGGCGAAGGCGTACGGGGTCTACAAGGAAAAGAGTATGTACGGGAGAAAGTTTTGGGGCATCGAACGGAGCACCTTTGTGATCGACGGGACGGGAACGATGAAGGCGGTGTTCCGTAAGGTCAAGGTGGACGGGCACGTGGACGAAGTGCTCGCTGCCCTGAAAGCTTAGGGCGGGCTATGGGCTATGGGCCATAGGCAATAGGTTCGGAGTAGAATCGCGCTTGTCAACCTATAGCCCATCGCCCCTTGCCTATAGCCTGCATGTGCGATGGATGATCGTGAGAAAACCTGGCACGGACTGAGAGCCGCCTCCCTCTCGATCCTGGCCGGCGCCGGGCATTTGTACTTGGGCGAGAAGCAAGGCTATCTCATCGTGGCGTTCGGGGCCGCGCTGATCATCATCTCCAGACTGCTCTGGCGCCCGGCCGAACTGTTGTATCTCAGCCTGGCGATTTTCTCGGCCGTCGATGCCTACTCCATCGCCAAACGGGGGCACGGCCTGATGTAAATTCAAGGTTGAGGTTCAGGTTAAGGCTGAGGTTCCCCGATCTTTCCCTCAACCTCAACCTCAACCTCAACCTGTTCAGCCTTGCTTGGAGGTTTGACGTGGCCAAACGATCGACGGGAACCCCTCGCCCCGACAGCCAGGCCGTGCCCTACATCAAGACTGTGCCACCAGGTCCGAAGGCACGGGCATGGCTCCGTCGCGATGAAGCGGCTCTGTCACCGTCCACCACGCGCATCTACCCCCTGGTCATCGAAAAGGCGCGCGGGGCCACGGTGGAGGATGTGGACGGCAATCGGTATCTGGACTTCACGGCCGGGATCGCCGTCGTGGCGACGGGGCATTCGCATCCGGAAGTCGTGGAGGCAATCCAGAAGCAGGCCGCCCGTTTCATCCACATGTCCGGGACCGATTTTTATTACCCGGCCCAGGTCAAGCTGGCCGAGGTGATGGATCGCATCACACCGGGGAGGAGGCCCAAGCGCACCTTTTTCAGCAACTCCGGCACCGAGGCGGTGGAGGCCGCCTTCAAACTGGCGCGCTATCGGACCCGCCGTCCCCTGACGATCGCATTTCAAGGGGCCTTTCACGGGCGGACCATGGGCGCCCTCTCGCTAACCGGCAGCAAAGCGGTTCAGCGACGGCATTTCGCACCGTTGATCCCCGGGGTCACGCATGTGCCCTATGCCTACTGTTACCGCTGTCCATACGGGCTCACCTATCCTTCCTGCAAGATGCACTGTGTCAATGTGATCCGGGAGGAGTACTTCAAGACCCTCGTGCCGCCGGAAGACGTGGCGGCGATCGTCGTGGAACCGATTCAGGGCGAAGGCGGCGTGGTCGTGCCCCCTCCCGAGTTCCATCCCATGCTTGCCGAGATGGCCCGGGAGTTCGGCATCTTGTATGTCGTGGATGAGGTGCAATCGGGGATGGGCCGCACCGGGAAGATGTTTGCCCTCGAGCACTGGGGTGTGGAGCCGGACATTCTGGCGACCGGGAAGGGGATCGCCTCCGGTCTGCCGATGGGAGCGACCGTCGCGTCGGCCGAGCTCATGAGCTGGCAAGCGGGGGCGCACGCCAACACGTTCGGCGGAAACCCGGTCGCCTGCGAGGCGGCCCTGGTGACGATCGAACTCCTTGAACGCAACCTGGTGGCCAACGCGGCGGCGGTCGGCGGTCATCTACTGCGTGAGCTGGAGAAGCTGAAGGCTCGTCACCGGCTGATCGGCGACGTGCGCGGCAAGGGGTTGATGATCGGGGTCGAATGTGTGCGCGATCGAGAGACGAAGGAGAGGGCAATCCAGGAACGGAACGACATCGTTCAACGCTGTTTCCGGAAGGGGTTGCTCCTGCTCGGATGCGGCCAGAACGTCGTCAGGATCGTGCCCCCGCTGCTCATCACGAAACAGGAAGCGGACGTGGCGCTGGACATTCTGGACGGGGTGTTGACGGAAGTGGAGAGAGGCTGACGGATGCCCAGCCGCCTGCCGGTGGCGGTGGCGTTGCTGCTCCTGCTGCCCCTGTCACCTGTTCTCAAAGAGGCCGACGCGGCCGGGAAGGTTGCGGGAACGCTGTCCATCCGGGATGCGCTCACCGCGCCGGGCCGGCCGGTGATGATTGAAGCCAGGTTGGTTCGGGCGGGCCTCCTGGGGCAGACTGGATTGGGCGGCGAGCAGCTCGAGTTTATCGTGGAGGGAAAAAGGGCGGGGACGGCGATGACCGGCGGAGATGGCCGGGCCTTGTTCGAATATACCCCCCGCAGGCGCGGCTTCTATGCGGTGAAGGTCACACTGTCGCAAAGCCAACGGGTCGAAAGCTCCGAAGCCTCCGCGACGGTGGCCTGCTGGGAACGCCGTCGTCCCATTCTGCTCGTCGAGTTCGCGGCGCTGACTGATGACACCAAGGCGCCGCCGGTTCCGCTGCCATCCCTGCCTTTGGAGCTCGGCCGCCGGGACCGTCCAACCCCGGCTCCTGATGCGGCTGATGAACTGAACCGCCTGACCCGGTTCTACTACAATGTGATCTATCTGGTCGGGGGAGGTGACGGTGACATGGGTGAGCTCGGCGAAGTTCGAGCATGGCTTCAGGACCACAAGTTTCCGGTCGGTTTCTCGCTGATGCTGCAACCTGGGCGCACGCAACTTGGTCCCACCATTGAAGGCTTACGGGCGGATGGCTGGGATAATCTGAAAGCCGGTGTCGGTCGGAGTCGCGAGTTTGCCGAGGCGCTTGTGGCCCAGCGGATGGAGGTGGTGATCGTTCCTGAACCGGACCGAGGCGAGTTGCCGAACAAAGCGCAGGTCGCCAAAAACTGGAAGGAAGTCCGGACGAAGCTTCACAGGTAGGGGAGGCGGACCCTTTGTATTTTTAGTCCGGTTCCTTTAAGATGCGAACCGGACGTCCCTCCTGACCCGATGTGACCAAGAGGCTCCGGCCGATGCGGGCCAAGATCAGTTTCCTCTGCCAGGCATGCGGGCATGAGTCCGCTCGGTGGCTGGGGCGCTGCCCGGATTGCGGACGCTGGAACAGCATGAAGGAAGAGCGGCTTGCGGTGGCCGGGAAGGGCCGTCCGTCGGCTCTCCCGGGAGTGAGTGCCAAGGCCACATCGATCGACGCCATCGAGATGGTGGGGGAGAACCGGCTTCAGACCGGGTGCGGCGAGTTCGACCGGGTTCTGGGCGGGGGGGTGATCCCTGGTTCGGTGGTCCTGATCGGCGGCGATCCCGGCATCGGGAAAACCACCCTCCTGTTGCAAGCTCTGCCCCGGCTGGCCTCGGAGGGGCAGAGGGTCCTGTATGTGTCGGGGGAGGAGTCTCCCGGCCAGATCAAGATGCGAGGGGAACGGCTGGGGGTCCACAGCCCGCTCCTCTATATACTGGCCGAAACCTCCCTGGAAGAGATCCTGAAAGCCGTCCAAGCGTTGCAACCGGCCGCGGTCGCGGTCGACTCGATCCAAACCGTCTACACAGACCAGCTCACGTCGGCGCCCGGAAGCATCAGCCAGGTGCAGGAAGTGGCCGGTCAACTGATGTGGTTCGCGAAGCGGAGCGGAATTCCCGTCTTTATCATCGGCCACGTGACGAAGGAGGGTGCGATTGCCGGACCCCGGCTCCTCGAGCATATCGTGGATACCGTGCTGTATTTTGAGGGCGAGAAGGGGCATACCTATCGCATTCTCCGTGCGGTGAAGAACCGCTTCGGCGCGACGAACGAGATCGGCGTCTTCGAGATGAAGGACACGGGACTGGAAGAGGTGGGGAATCCGTCGGAGCTGTTTCTGGCTGAGCGTCCCGAGAAGAGCACCGGTTCAGTGATCGTCTCCAGTCTGGAA
The DNA here is from genome assembly GCA_050731075.1 of Nitrospiraceae bacterium. Classification (GTDB taxonomy): domain Bacteria; phylum Nitrospirota; class Nitrospiria; order Nitrospirales; family Nitrospiraceae; genus 40CM-3-62-11. Next base: position 398 of record JBOHOM010000039.1, on the reverse strand, counting down.
GGGTCCAGGCCCATTCTCATCGAACTGCAGGCGCTGGTGTCGCCGACCGGCTATGCCATGCCGAAGCGCATGGCCACCGGTGTCGAGATCAACCGGGTTTCCGTGCTGCTCGCGGTGATGGAAAAACGCCTGGGGCTCCACCTGTCGGGACAGGACGTGTATGTCAATGTCGTCGGCGGGATGCGGATCGACGAGCCGGCCATTGATCTGGGCATCGCGACGGCGATTACCTCGAGCCTTCGAGAACGTCCGGTTGATTCGGGCACGGTCGTCCTGGGGGAGCTGGGGCTGGGCGGGGAGGTGCGGGCGATCAGCCAGGCGGAGCTGCGGATCCGCGAGGCGGCGAAAATGGGATTCCGGCGCTGCCTCCTCCCGGAGCGCAATCTCACGAAGCTGGA
>JBOHOM010000038.1:0-2145 GCA_050731075.1 Nitrospiraceae bacterium | reverse complement strand
ACGCGCGCTTCGTGAAGATCGCCGGGCGCGACATCCATCACGTGTCGGAACTCACCATTTGGGAGGTCGTCGAGTGGTTGGACGGACTGGCACTCCCGGAATTCGACGCGCAGGTGGCTCATGACATCCTGCGCCAACTCAGGATGAAACTGGGATTTCTGCTCCGGGTCGGATTGGGTTACCTGACCCTTTCGCGTCAGACCCGCACCCTGTCCGGCGGGGAGGCGCAGCGCATCGCGCTGGCGAACCAGTTGGGGGCTCGACTGGTGGGGACGCTCTATGTCCTGGATGAGCCGACCATCGGCCTGCACGCCCGCGACACCTCCACGCTGGCGGCGATCCTGCGAGATCTGGCCGGCGCCGGCAATACGGTGGTTGTGGTGGAACATGATCGGCAGATGATTCTGGCGGCCGACCATGTCGTCGAACTCGGCCCCTGGTCCGGAGAAAAAGGGGGCGAGGTGGTCTGCGCAGCGCCCCGGGATGCGTTCCTCGCCGACAGCCGGTCCCTCACCGCCCGCTACCTGCGAGGCGATGAGACCGTACCGGTGCCTCGAAGCCGCCGCAAAGGCAGCGGGAACGCGCTCATCCTGGCCGGTGCGCTCGAGCATAATCTAAAAAACCTGACCATCCGGTTCCCGCTGCAGACGTTGATCTGCGTGACCGGCGTGTCGGGCTCGGGGAAAAGCACGCTCGTGCAGGACACCCTCTATCGGGCCGTGGCCCGCGCGTTTCGCGTCGAGTCGTTGCCCATGGGCCGGTTTACCGCGATCAAGGGGCTGGAACACCTCCGTGGGGTGCGTCTGATCGATCAGCAGCCGATCGGCCGGACGCCGCGTTCCAACCCGATGACCTATTTAAAGATGTTCGATGAGGTTCGTCGGATTTTCGCCTGCACCCCCGAGGCGAAGCGGCGAGGCCTATCCCCCGCGCACTTCTCGTTCAACACGACCGGCGGGCGATGCGAACGGTGCCAGGGGAACGGGTATGAAAAGCTGGAGATGTACTTCTTCGAGGACATGTACGTCGCCTGTGAGGAGTGCGGCGGGCGACGGTTCGGGCCGGAGGTGCTCCACGTCCGTTTTCGCGGGAAGACGATCCACGACGTGCTCGGCATGACGGTCAACGAGGCGCAGTCCTTCTTCTCCGGCTCCATGCGGCTGGGCGAGACGCTCCACCTGATGATGTCCATCGGCCTCGGGTATCTGCGGCTCGGGCAGCCGGCCACGACCCTGTCCGGCGGGGAGGCGCAGCGGCTGAAGATCGCGGCGGAATTACGATACCAACGGGGACAGGCACCGGCCTACGGCCGGAGCCAGTCCCCTGGCGACCTTCTCTACATCATGGACGAGCCCACAACCGGCCTCCACCTGGAGGACATCAAAAAACTCCTCGCGGTCCTGGCCAAGCTGGTGGACGCCGGCAATACCGTCGTGGTGGTGGAGCACCATCTCGATGTGATCAAGACCGCCGACTGGATTATCGATCTCGGGCCGGAGGGGGGCGAGCAGGGAGGTCGGCTTGTTGCGGAAGGACGCCCGGAGCAGGTGGCGGAGGTGGAGGGGTCTCACACGGGGCGATTTCTGCGCCCGTACCTGAGAAATGCAGGTTGAGGCTAAGGCTGAGGTTAAGGTTCGATCTCAACCTTGACCTCAGCCTCAACCTTTTCAGTTCAAGCCCGGGTCAGGCGGCATTTCGGCGTAGTGGTCGAACGGTGATCCCAGCGACGCCAGAATGTCCGGCCAAATCCGGGAGGGGTCCTTCTCGAACACCACGGTGGGGTCCGCAGGCAGCGTGATCCAAGAGCCCACCTGCATTTCATTTTCAAGCTGGCCGGGCCCCCAGCCGGCATAGCCCAGATAGGCTCTGAACGCCTCCGTGCTCGCCGGCTTCTCCAACACGCGCTCGAGCGATTCGAGATTGCCGCCCAGATACACCCCGTCGAACACGTGGTGGGTGTCGGGCGGCTCCTGCATCAGACGATACAGCAGCAGCACATGATTCGGTTGCACGGGGCCCCCCGAGAAGAGGACATGGCGTTGGCTCTCAAGCACGGGAACCTGGGGCAGCACTTCCGAAAGCTGCATAGCAGTCGGCCGATTCACGACGACCCCCAGCGCGCCTTCCGGCCCGTGCTGACAGAGC
>JBOHOM010000037.1:0-2598 GCA_050731075.1 Nitrospiraceae bacterium | reverse complement strand
CGGGTGTCCAGCTCGTTCACAAACCGTTCGCCCCGGGCGTTGACGAGGTGGCCGCCTTCGGACCGGATCCCCTCGGTGACCAGCGCGCCGATCAACTGCTCGGGGTAGACCGCTCCGGTCGGATGGTACTGGAAGGTATCCACTTGCAGGAGCTTCGCGCCCATCCGGTAAGCCATGGCCAGGCCATCGCCGGTCGCGCCATAGTGGTTGCTGGTCGGAAACCCCTGAATGTGCAAACGCCCGATGCCGCCCGTCGCCAGGATGACCGTTTTGGCCGCCACCACCACGAACCGCTTGTTGTCCAGGTCGCGCAGGACCGCGCCCGTGCAGGCCCCACCCCGGTCGCTGAGCAGCTCGACCGCCGCGCTGAACTCCAGGAGCTGGATCTTTTGGTTCAGTACCTCGTCCTTCAGCACCCGCATGATCTCGAGGCCGGTGTAATCGGAGCAGGTCAGGAGCCGCGGCTTCGAGCTCCCGCCCCCTTTCTTCACGTGCAGGTTTCCGTCGGAGTCCCGGTCGAACAGCACGCCCAAGCCCAGCAACCATTTGGCGATGGACGGGCCCTCCTCCACCATGACTTTCAACAGCTGGTGGTCGTTTTTCATGTGCCCGCCCTTGAGGGTGTCCAGGAAATGCTGGATCGGCGAGTCCTCGTTGGTGATCGCCACCTGGATCCCGCCTTGGGCCATGACGGTATTGGAGTCGCCCAAGCGGAGCTTGGTGGCCAGCAACACTTTCGCCCCCTGGGCGTACGCGTGCAGGGCCGCCGCGCAGCCGGCCCCCCCGCCCCCGACCACCAGGACGTCCACCGTATGCGCCGGCGCCAGGTCGAAATCGTCCGGGACCGGGCTCTCGCCTTCCAGCAACGCGGCCAGCTCGCGCACCGTCAACTCGCCCACGTTCGCGCCGAACTTGATCGTCCGGTAGGCGCTCTCCCGATGATCCGGGTGATATTTTTTGATCAGTGTGTCGCGCTCGGCGGGCGAATATTTCGGCAGGGTCTGGGTGCGTCGCGAGTCCCGGGTCTTGTGGACGATCTTCTGCAGTTCGTGAATGTCCATGACTTAGGTCAGGCGAGGGGCACGAGGCTATGGGCTATAGGTAGGAGGGACGCTTCCTCCTGGTGTCCGCAAACCTATTGCCTATCGCCAATCGCCTATAGCCTTCTCATTTTAGATCAGCGCAGACTTTCGTGAGCTCCTGCTCGTTCATCTTCAGGATCCGTGTCCATTCCGTGTCGTAACGGCCGTGCTCGATCTCCTCGATCCGATGATGGAGCCGCTCCGGTTTCTCGCTGAAAAAGACCCCCTGGGCCCGGCTCGCATACAGCGCGACCAGATTCGGAGCGATGTCCGCGATGCAGACCGGCACGCACAGCCCGCACATGACGCAGTCCATGAACATCTCGGAGACCGCCTTGAAATCGCCGAACACGGCCCGCCACACGCCTTCCCGCACGTCGATACTCTGCGGGCAGGCCTCCGTGCAGGCGTTGCAGTTTCGACAGAGCGGCGCTTCCGGATAGAGGGTGAACAGATCCTGCTTGGGATCCTTCAGGTCGGCCATCTGGTAGGTGGCTTTGCGGGCAGGGAACGGCGGGACCATGGTGAAGGACATCCCGTCCTCGACCGCCGTGGAGCAGGCGAGGCAGGTCCTTACTTTCGGGTCGTCTTTCGTCCGGTAGTAGGTGGCGCAGGCGCCGCAGAATCCGCCCAGGCACCCCGCGCCCCGGATGACCTCCTGGCCGGTGTACCATAGCGCCTTGATCACGGTGATCCCTTCGGGCACCTGATAGGTCTTGCCGGCGATCTCCACCGAGACCATCCTCGGCCGAAGGACCTCCTCCTGATCGATCACGTTCTGCTTGTCAACGGCTTCGATAGCCATCGCGCTTTATCAGTAGGCCCCTATCGCGTCCACGATCGCATTCAAGGTTGGGCTTGGACGCATCGCTTTTGTCGTCTTTTCCGTATCGGGATGATAATACCCGCCCATATCGACCGGTTTTCCTTGGGCGCCGAGCAGCTCGGCCGCCGTCTTGGCCTCGTTCTGTTCAAGCTCTTTTGCGACCTTAGCAAAACGCGCTTGGAGGTTCTTATCTTGCGTCTGCTCGGCCAACGCTTGCGCCCAGTACAACGCAAGATAAAAATGGCTCCCGCGATTATCAATCTCTCCCACCTTGCGGGCCGGCGACCTGTTGCTCTCCAGGAACTTGGCGTTGGCTCGATCGAGCGTATCGGCCAGAATCTTTGCGGAGGGATTGTTGGATGCTTTGCTCAAGTGCTCCAATGAGGCGGCCAGCGCCAAGAATTCACCCAGTGAATCCCACCGTAGATACCCTTCTTCCTGGAACTGCTGCACATGTTTCGGTGCCGAGCCACCGGCTCCGGTTTCAAAGAGACCGCCGCCGTTCAGCAGAGGGACGATCGAGAGCATTTTTGCGCTGGTCCCGATTTCAAGAATCGGGAACAGGTCGGTGAGGTAGTCTCGCAACACGTTCCCCGTGACGGAAATGGTATCTTTCCCCTCTTTCATCCGTTCCAGCGAGAACCGCGTCGCCTCCGCCGGAGACATGATCCGGATGTCGAGGCCCTTCGT
>JBOHOM010000036.1:0-3075 GCA_050731075.1 Nitrospiraceae bacterium | reverse complement strand
GCGTAGGCGTGGGAGGAGGACTCGATTCCCAGAGCCCCCGACCAGGGGCGCGGATCGTGGCTCCCGTGTTTCTGGCTCCAGGCGGCCAGGCAGGCCTTCGCGATGAGCTTGTTCAACGGGGCCGGGTTGTAAAGCAGCTTCCGGATACTGTTGGGAGTGAGCATGAGCGGGTTGTACCCGGCCGACAGGTAGCCTTCCTCCAGGAGCCGGTGCTCGAGATCGGTGTTGGGCTGGATGCCCAGGAAGAACATGAGCGGGAAGACCCGCTCCTCGCCCAGGATGGACGCCACGGTCTTATAAGACTCGACGCTCTCCAGGAGCGTCTGCTCGGTTTCCTTCGGGGAGTTGAGCGAGTAGTTCAGGATGACCTTGCCCCGGAACCCCGCCTCGGCCAGGTAGCGGCAGCCGTCATAGAGGCGTTCCAGCTTGAAGCCCATGTGGAGATTGTTGAGCATCTCCTGGGACCCGGACGTGATCGCCACCTCCAGATCCCCGACGCCTGACCGCACCATCAGTTTGGCCAGTTCGGCGGTGATCAGGGAGGTCCGGATATAGCCCGACCATTCGATCTCCAGGCGCTCGCGGAGGATGCGTTCCAGGATCTCGGTGCACTGCGGATAGGCCTCCTTGCCGGTGATGAATTGGGCGTCGGTAAACCAGAAGCGCCGCGCGCCCCACTGATGGTAATGCTGGGAGATGTCGCGCACCACCATCTCGGGCGGCCGGTACCGGACCCGCTTGCCCTCGATGTACGGATAGAGGCAGAAGGCGCAGTCGTAGGGGCAGCCTCGCTTGCTCTGGACCCCGATGCAATCCCCGATGTACTCCTTGTACTGAGGAAAGATGGACGTGAGGTAGGGGAGATCCACGGTCAGGGCATCCAGGAGCGCCGGGGCGTGTTTCTCCCCTTTATGGATCCGCCCGCCCTCGCGATAAATATACCGCTCGTCCTCAAGCGCCTGGCCCTGGAGCACCTTCAGAATGGCGTCCTCGCCCTCGCCGAGGATGCCGATGGTTCCGTCCGGGAGCTTCTCAATCAACTGGTCCGCAAAGGCGGTGAACGCGCCGCCTCCGATCATGAGCTGCGCCTGCGGGAACTCCTTGCGAATGAGCCACGGGTAGGAGAAGTTGACCCGGATCTCGCGGTAATAACGGTAGAGCTGTTTCAGCCCTTGGAAGGAGGCGGCCACCCGCTTGAGCGGATTGCCGGCGAAGTAGAAGTTGAAGGCGTGCTCCAATGAGGCGTCGCCCTCATGGGGCGAAAAGATCTGGATGTCCCGCCAGGAGAAACAGACCAGCTCAGGCGCGAAGGCGGACGCGGTCTCTCGTAACACCTGCGGGCGCTGCGCCTGCGGGTAGAGCGAGAGGTCCAGGACGCGCTGCCGCACATCCGGCCGGCGCCGGTGGATAAAGTCGGCGAGATAGGTGACCCCGATCGGGTACACCTTCTTGCACGGAAGGAAGACGTAGAGGATGCTGTTCATTGGACGTTATGTCTGTTTAGTCCGTTTTGTCTGTAACGGACTAAACTGAAGAAACTGACTCAACGGGCTCAACGCCTAGTCATTTGACCGCCACGTGGATCGCGACGATGCCGCCGCTGAGGTTCTGGTACTCCACCTGCCGGAACCCGGCCTTCAGCAGCAGGTCTTTCAACGCTTCCTGATCTGGAAAAGTCCGGATCGAGTCCGGCAGGTAACGGTACACGCCGGTTTTGTCGCGCGCCACGAACGTCCCGATCCTCGGCAGCAGCGTGAGCGAGTACCAGTCATAGAGCGCCCTCAACCAGGCGCGGACCGGTCGCGAGAACTCCAGGCAGACCAACCGCCCTCCCGGCTTGAGCACACGGCGAATCTCACTGAATGTCTGCATCAGGTCGCCGACGTTCCGGATGCAGAAGCCGGTTGTGACCGCGTCGAAGCTGGCGTCCCGGAATCCCAGCCGCTCGGCCGTGGCGCGTAGGCAGGAAATGCGGTGTCCCAGCCCCCGGCGCGCGATCTTGCGGACGCCCACCCGGAGCATCGCGGCGTTCAGGTCCACCGCCACCACATGGCCCTGTTGCCCGAGCCGCTTCTCCACCAGCAAGGCCAGGTCGCCCGTACCGGCGCCGACGTCCAATATACAACGCGGCTCGGCACCGCCGCAGGCGCTGGCAGGCGGCGCCGTGAGATATTCGATGGCTGTGTGCTTCCAGCGGTGGTGGAATCCGAAGCTGAGCAGCGAGTTGTTGAGGTCGTAGAACCGGGCGATCGAGGTGAACATCCGCTGAACGGCCTGTTCCTTGGCCTGGCCCGGCCAATCGGGAACCGCCCAAGCCGGAGGCCCCGCCACCGGCCTCTTCTGGGGCTGAAGCATGCGAAGCACGTACCACCGGCGTCAATAGTTTGTCAAGGCAGAGGGGAGGGGGATCTAACTAGCTGCCGAGGACTCTCAATGCGGCAATGATCTGAAAGTGCTTCTTGTTGCGTGTCACAAGAGGGAGGTTCTTGACGAGGGCGCTTGCGGCGATGAGGGCGTCCGCCTTCTCAAGGGACGGGTGGCGGCTCCGAAGCTCTGAATAGCGGTTGGTGATTCGGTCGGTCAGCTTGACGATTCGATGACGACTTAATTCGTCGAGGATGGCCAGGCGCTCCGTTTCCTGGAGTCCTGGCTTAGACAGGAGTTCCTTTTTGGTGACGACGGAATAGTAGATAGTGAACTGCCGCGAGTCGAATAGGGAACTGAATCGTCCAGAGTTAAAATAATCAATGAAGACATCCGTATCTACGAGGACCGGGATTTTTGCCATGCCCGGACCTCAGCCAGGAACGCCTCATCAGTTTGCGAGCGGGACTGCTTGCGGAGGGCCGCCACATACTCGGCGCTCTCTTTGACGTCCGCGTGCCCATACGGATTAAACCGCTCCCGCACGAGGTCCTCAAGCCACGTGACAGGATAGACGCCCTTCCGATGCGCGGCCTTGACCACAAGATTCTTCAACACCGGATCAAATGACAGCGTCCACTTTTCTTTCTTCAGGGTCGCCTTTGGCATGTGGTTCTCCTTATAATCGTACGTATATTAGACGTGCAAGCA
>JBOHOM010000035.1:0-4092 GCA_050731075.1 Nitrospiraceae bacterium | reverse complement strand
TCAATCTCCGGCTCTGAGTCAGAATCATTGACGATGGGAAAAAGGCGACCGGCGCGAAGGATCTTCGCCGTCATGGGTAAGGGGTGATGGGGTCTCACGGCTCATCGCTCCTTACCTCTCAAGGCTCGTGCCTTGCGTCTCATCTTCTCACCGCGGCGCTCATGGCGCCGGCGTTTCTCTTCGGATGCACCTCTGAATCTCCGCAGAGCGGCGGAGTGGAGCAGGCCGCCTCACCCTCCGCGCCCTCCGTTCCTTCAGGCTCCCCTCAGACCAATCGCCCCCCCATCGTGCGATCAGCCAAGATCGTGCCTGTTCCGGTGGTCCTCAACGGGTCGGCCATGGTCCAGGTAGAGGCGGAAGACCCGGACGGCGATCCGGTAGCGATCCGCCGCCAATGGCTGGTCAACGGCCACCCGATCGAAGGGGAAACGGGCCCTTCCCTCGTCCCCCGCCGGCTCAAGCGCGGCGATCTGCTGTCCGTGGAGGTGACTCCGCTGGACAATCTGGCGGCAGGGACGCCGTACCGGACCGACCCGGTCCCAGTGGGCAACACGCCGCCGGAGGTGTCAAAGGTCGTGCTGGACCCGAGTCCGGTGCGGGTCGGGGATCCTCTTCACGCGAAGGCGGAGGGATTGGATCCGGACGGGGACCCCATCCGGTACACGTTCAAGTGGTGGCGGAACAACCAGCCGCAACTGGAAGGGGAGGAGGGCACGCTGCAGACGGCCGGGTTCGCGCGCGGTGATACGATCGTGGCCCTGGCCACTCCTCACGACGCAGCTGGTCCCGGGAAATCCAAGTACTCCGGGGAGATCACGATCTCGAACAGCCCTCCCACCATCACCTCCGCCCCTCCCACGGCGATCAACGCGGGGCGGTACGAGTATGCCGTCACCGCGGTCGATGCGGACGGCGACCCGCTGACCTATGCCCTCCAGACTGCCCCGCCCGGCATGACGATTGACGCGGTCGGCGGCCGGATCGAGTGGCAGATCACGGCGCAGACCACGGGCGCACATCGGGTGCGGGTCGGCGTGGAGGACGGGCATGAGGGCCGCGCCTTCCAGGAGTTTGACCTGACGCCAACCTCCCCTCCGCCTCCCCGTCGCGGAGCCAGCGGGCACCCTCCCGGCTAGTGCCGTTCCAACTATCTCGAGCCACTTGCGGCGCAGTGGGTAGGCCATGGTATTGCACGCGGATCCACGGTCTTCGTTAGGCGTTTCAAGTTGGAACGGCACTAGGCCGATGGGCGCAGCGGAGAACGCCTGTTCCTTGTCAGCCGTTTCGGCCTTCTGCTAGAATGGCGGCACCGATGAAGCCAGTAGCGAGTAGCCAATCACCTGTGACGCGTCACGCGTAACCCGTTACGAGGTGTTCGCTATCTGCTGCTAGCTGCCCGCTGAGTTAAGTCCGGAGGGCTCTCCCAGAGCGAGCGTGCGCAAGATCAAGCTCCGAGAAGGCACGAACACGGCGACCCTGTTCGGCCATCACGATCTCCACCTCAAGATGATCGAAGATGACCTCAGGGTGCGGATGTCGGCACGCGGGGACGAGCTGGCGCTGGAAGGCTCGGCCGAGGCCGTCCGGAGGGCCGAGCAGATTCTGACCGAGCTGGCGGCCTTGACGGCCGAAGGCTACGAGCTGAAGCCCGAGGACGTGACCTTCGCGCTCAAGGTCTCGCGCGGACAGCACGACACCCCGCTCAAAGATCTTCTCCTCAGCACGGTTCCCATCGCCACCAAGAAACGGTTCGTCGTCCCCAAGTCGGCCACCCAGAAAACCTACATCGAGGCGATCCAGAAATTCGACATCGTCATCGGGATAGGCCCGGCCGGGACGGGGAAATGCATCGCCTCCGGGAGTCTTGTTTTTACGAGCCATGGCCTGCTGCCGATCGAGGCTCTGGCCGGTGGGACGCAACCAGGCGACTATGTTCCTCTCGACGTCGTCGTAGCCGGCTTGGACGGATCGGAGCAGGCCAGCCATTTCTACGATGGAGGAATCTCACCGAGCAGGCGGGTTCGGGCCCGGTTTGGCTATGAGATTGAAGTGACTCTGGAGCACCCGCTCCTGCGGCTGACTCCCGAAGGGACGACGCAGTGGACACGGGCAGATGAACTGCGGGTTGGCGATTTCGTGGCGATCCAGCGTGGACAGAATCTATTCGGGTCAGCCACAAAGATCCAATTTACCTATCAACGGAACACTCGTCATGACCATGCCAAAGCGATCCTTTTGGATGAGCTGGATGAAGATTTTGCCTACTTCATGGGTGTCCTCACCGGCGACGGATGCCTGACCTTCCGGAATCGCGTCATTCTTAGCAGCTCTGACGAACCGATCTTGGATTGTTTCTACCGGACGGCTGCTAGGCTGGGTCTGCATGTCTTCAACAATGGGGGCGGACGCCCTTATGATCGCATAATTGCCAGCTCGCAGCTGTACCAGTTGTTGCAGCACTTGGGCATGTCTGCAACCCTCGCGGCTGAGAAATGCGTCCCCCACTCGATCCTGAGGGCGCCGCGTCGGGTAGTCGCCGCATACTTACGCGGACTTTTTGACACAGATGGGACGGTGAGCCGTCGGGATGGATACCCCGTTCTCTATTCTACTTCCAAGCGGCTCATCGATGAGGTCCAGATCATGCTCCTGAACTTCGGGATCCTTGGGCGCAAGCGTCCGAAGTGGACACTCTATCGCGAGGAGAGGAGGCTTTCCTATCTGCTGGAAGTCGCCGGAGCGGACGCGGATCTCTTCCACCAGGAGATCGGCACGGCGTTGCCACGAAAACGGGCCTTGTTCCAAGAGCGGCCGAGAAATACCAACACCGACGTCGTGCCTTTCCTTAGCCGATTGATTCGTGAGGGAACGGCCGGAGGCCGCTTCTCCCGCCACGTGCATACGCGCCTGGAGGATTATAAAACCGGTCGCCGCGCTCCGAGCTACACGAAACTCGGGGAGATTCTTGATCTGTTGAGTGAGAAGTCGTCCGCTGCGAGCGTGCTCGCGACGCTCGATGAACACCAAGAACGACATTTCTTCTGGGCCGAGATCGAACAGATCGAGGAGGGAGTCTCGCGCGTCTACGATTTGACCGTTCCGGGCACGCATTCGTTCTGCGCAAATGGGTTCGTGAACCATAATACCTACCTCGCGATGGCCATGGCGGTCGCCGCCCTGACCCGGAAGGAAGTCAGCCGCATCATCCTGGCCCGGCCGGCTGTCGAAGCGGGAGAGAGGCTCGGGTTCCTGCCGGGCGACATGTACGCCAAGGTCAATCCCTACCTCAGACCCCTCTACGACGCCCTCTACGACATGATGGAGATGGAGCGGGCGAACCGCCTAGTGGAGCGCGGCGACATCGAGATCGCGCCCCTGGCGTTCATGCGCGGCCGGACGCTCAACGATTCGTTCGTCATCCTGGACGAAGCGCAGAACGCGACCGCCGAACAGATGAAGATGTTCCTGACTCGACTGGGGTTCAACTCCAAAGCGGTGGTCACCGGCGATATCACCCAGGTGGATCTGCCGGCGGATCGCGTCTCGGGGCTGATTCAGGTTCGCGAGATCCTCCGAGAAATCCCCGGCATCCAGTTCGTGTACTTCGATGAGCGGGATGTGGTGCGGCATCGGCTGGTCCAGGACATCATCAAGGCCTACGACCGTCACGGCAAGGCCGGCGCCGCGGAGCCTCCGCGACGCCCGGGAGGACGGCCCTCTGCCAGGTTTCCCCAGCCTCGGTCCGGCAGGCCCAAAGGGGGGGACCGTGAGGGAGGGGGGGGCCACGGGAGCCAGCCGCATTGATGCCGGTGGTTCGACGGTTTGACAAGGCTCACCGCAGGCTGCGCTCACCACAGGTCTTCATTCGAAGTCGGCTCCGGCGCTACCGGCTGGTTCAGGCTGAGGTCAGGCGGCTGGCCCAGCGTATTCTCACCCAGGTGTCACGGGGACAGGCACCCGCCGACGCCTGGCTCAAACGGGAGCCTGTCCCCTGCGAGCTGAGCCTTGACTTCGTGGGGGATCGCCGGATGCGGCGATTGAACCGGGAGTACCGGGGCCGGGACCTTCCCACCGATGTGCTGGCCTTCCCGA
>JBOHOM010000034.1:0-12008 GCA_050731075.1 Nitrospiraceae bacterium | reverse complement strand
GTCCAGGGCATCATCACGGCGGGGGCGGAGAGCACGTTTCGGGGACTCACGGTGCAGGTGCGGGGGGATGCCGCCCAGCTCCTGCGCATGCTGCCCGTCGGGACCGTCTCCTCGACGGCCCTGCAGGGAACGATCGGAGCTACGGTGTCGCTGTCTGGGCTCACGGGCGCGCCACAATTCAAAGTGGTGGTGGAACTCAAGGACACGGAGTTGACCGTGGCAGGCGTCATGCGAAAGCCCGTGGGCACCCCGGCGTCGCTTCAAGTCGAAGGGAATCTTTCGCGCGACTCGCTGCTCTCGGCGGATCGGATCGAGCTGACGATTCCGCCGGTGCGCCTGGGCGGGAAAGGATCCATGCGTTTGGGGAAAAAGTTCGGTGTCGATGCGGCGTTCGTCTCTGGACCCATCGACTTGGCGAAGCTGCCGCCGGTAATCGAGTCCGGAGGGATCAAGGCCGGGACGCTTGAGGTGTCGCTTGATGTGAAGGGAAAGCAGAGGGACTGGAAGACCTGGCAGATCAAAGGTTGGGTTGCGATTACAGATGGACAGATTACGACCAAGGACCTCGGCCACCCGGTGAAGGACCTCTACGTTCGTCTCAAACTGGTTCGGAACGGGGCCGATCTCAAGCGGCTAGCCTTCCGCATCAGGGATAACGACCTCCGTCTGTCCGGATCGATCAGGAACTGGCACCAGACCCCGGCCATCACGCTGACGGCGGAGTCAACCAAGCTGGACTTCGACCTGCTGATTCCGAAAGGCGGGCGGTCCCCCGTGAGGGATTTTCTGGAGATCCTGGCCTCGACCAGTCGGCTGGTTGCCACGGTGCGCATCGATCGGGGGGTGTACCAGCAGTTCACGTTTACCGAGCTCACCGGCCGGGTCAACATCCGAGACGGGGTGCTGGACGTGGACCGCCTGAACGGCCAGTCCGACGGGGGGCGTGTGGCCGGGCGGCTGGTGGTGCGACTGCCGAGAGAGAAACCCGCTGAGACTGAAGTCTCCGTGCGGATTGATGGCGTGCCGTTTTTGAAGCTCTCGCAGCTGATGGGCGAGAATCATCTGGTCAGTGGAGAGCTGTCGGCCACCGCCACCGTGCAGGGCCATGGCAGGGATCCCCGAGGAGTCCTGCCCACGCTCAATGGAAAGGTGGAGATGCTCATCAAACAAGGTCGGATTCAAAAGGGAACGATTGTGCCGAAGATCGTCATGCTGCTGAATCTCCCGATGTTGCTGCGGGGTAAAATCGATTTGACGAGAGACGGTATGCCGTTCGACAAGATGGGCGCGACCTTTTCGGTCAGGGACGGGGTGCTGTTCTCGGAGAACATGATCGTGGACAGCCCGGTCATCAAGATCACCGGCGCCGGCAAGTATGATCTGACCACCGATCAGCTGGATGTGATCTATGCGGCGAGTCCGCTCGGGGCGTACGCGCAGCTTCTCAAGAGCATCCCGCTGTTCGGGAAGCTGTTCGCCGGGGAACGACAGGGCATTGATACGGCGTTGTTTGAAGTCAAAGGCCCGCTCCAGGGTCCGAAGGTCACGTATCTCCCGCTGAAGTCCTTCGCCACCGGCTTGACGGGGCTGGCCCAGCTCGCCTTCGACGTCCTCAAGAACACGGTCCTGCTGCCAAAAGAATTGATCGCCCCCGCCGACGAGCAGGCTCCAGGGCCGGCGACGGACCAGGCGCCGCCCAGTCTGGCAAAGGACCAGATGCCGCCGTCGGGCGAGACGGACCACGCGGCGCCCCCTCCACAAATCGACCAGCTCCCTCAACCGACTACCCCTGCCTCGCCTTGACCCTCTCCACCCCCCGTGGTAGCATCGAGCGACCGACCAAATCCCTGAAGATATTGAAAAGACAAGCAGTTACGTGCTTATCGTACGGGCCAATGGAGAGCAGATGACTGTGGACCGGGCGACGCTCATGATTGCCGCCAGTGAAACCGATGCCAATCTCTACTACGCCACTCGGTTTATCGCCCCGGACCCCTTCATCTTCCTGGAGATCAAGGGGGAGCGCCTGATGCTGATGAGCGACCTCGAGATAGATCGGGCGCGCAGCCAGGCCTCTGTGGACCGGGTCCTGTCTGTGAGTGAAATTGAACGGCGGGTGCGCGCGCAGGGAGTGGCGGACCCCGGCACGGTTGAGGTCGTCCACGCCGCGCTTCAAGAGCGCGGGGTTCGGCGGCTCCTGGTGCCCGGCAATTTCCCGTATGCCCATGCCGTGCGCTTGCAGGATCTTGGCTACCAGCTCGAGACGAAGCAGGAGCCCTTCTTCGAGCGCCGCGCGGTCAAGACCGAGGAGGAGGTCCGGTACATCGAGGCCACGCAGCGCGCGACCGAGGAGGCAGTGGCCGCCGCGCATCAGGCGCTCCGCGCGGCTGCTCCGCACGAGGGCGTGCTCTGGTTGGACGGCGAACCGTTGACATCGGAACGGATCAAGAAGCTGATCAACGTCAAGCTGATGGAACGGGACTGCGTGGGGCAGCACACGATCGTGGCCGGCGGCGAGCAGGCCTGCGATCCACACCATGAGGGCAGCGGGCCGTTGCCGGCGGACCGCAGCATCATCTTCGACGTGTTTCCGCGCTCGGGGCAGACGCGGTACTTCGCGGACATGTCCAGGACGGTCGTGCGGGGGAAGGCCTCGCCGGAACTGAAGCGGCTGTACCAGACCGTGAGAGACGCGCAGGAGGAGGCCATCGGGAAGGTCCGCGACGGCGCCGACGGGGCCAAGATCCATCAGCGCATCTGCGACCGGTTCGAGGCGGCCGGCTATAAGACCGGGCTCGTGAACGGACGCATGCAAGGCTACTTTCATGGGACCGGCCACGGCGTTGGGTTGGACATCCATGAAGCGCCGCGCATCAGCCGGAGCGGCACACCCCTGCAGGAGGGCCAGGTCGTGACCGTCGAGCCCGGGCTGTACTATCCTGGACTGGGCGCGGTTCGGATCGAGGACATGGTGCTGGTGACGCTCGATGGCTGCCGGAACCTGACCCAGTATCCGAAGGCGCTCGAGCTCGACTAAAACCGTTGAGCCGGTTGGGTCAGTTAAGTCCGTTGTGTCCGTTGAATTCGGGAAACATATAACGGACCAAACTGACTCAACGGACAAAACGGATATAACCCCAAGTATGCGCCTGACCTTCACCATCCAGCGATTCAACCCCGAAACCGAGTTCCACCCTCATGAGGAGGACTATCGGCTCGAAGTCGGTCGCGGCATGACCGTCTTGGAGGGGCTGATCCGCATCAAGAACGAGCAAGACGGGGCCCTGGCTCTCCGCTATTCCTGCCGGTCCGCGATCTGCGGCTCCTGTGCGATGCAGATCAACGGCACGGAGAAGCTGGCCTGCCGGACCTCGGTCCGCAAGGAGCTGGAACGGCACGGACGCATCGTCGTCGGGCCTCTGAAGAATCTGCCGGTCATCAAAGACCTGGTGGTGGACATGTCCTCGTTTTGGGACAAGGTCCGGGAGGTGACCCCCTGGTTGTCGGCGCCTCGCAAGACGGAGCCGGACCAGCCATCCGGCCAAATGACCCTGTTGCCGGGCAGCTACCAGTTTCACAACGTCGATGCCTGCATCCTCTGCGGGGCGTGCGTCGCGGCCTGCACGTCTCATGAGGTCTCCAAAGGGTTTCTGGGTCCGGCGGCCTTGGCAAAGGCGGCCCGGTTCGTGTCCGATCCGCGAGAGGCCGAGGCATCCAAGCGTGCCAGGCTGGTTGAGCTGGAAAAGGAGAACGGCATCTGGGACTGCGTCCGGTGCAACTTTTGCGTCGAGGTGTGCCCGAAAGACGTCAAGCCGATGGAGGCCATCATCCGCCTGCGCCGCGCCGCGCTTGAGGCGGGGCTGACTTCCAGCGGCGGGGCTCGCCACGTCACCGGGTTCGCCGAGATCGTGCAGCGTGAGGGCCGCCTCAACGAAGCCGTGATGCCGCTCAAGATCGTGGGGTTCAATCTGATTCGCCTGCTGCGGGTGCTTCCGCTGGGGATCAAGATGCTGTTGAAGGGAAAAGTGCCGAACCCGCTCGCTCCACCGATTTCCGGCATCGCGCAGATCCGCTCGATTTTTTCAGCCGCTCGGCGACGCCCCATACCTTCATGACCCGGGAGTTCCGATTTCTCGAAGAGGTGGCCCTGGCCGACTCGGCCTTTGAGGCCAGCGGCGATTCTCCTTCCGAGCTGTTTGTGGCGGCGGCTCAGGCGGTCATCGAGACGATGGTCAATCCGGGGACGGTCTCGGCGAGCTGGCGACGGGAGATCACGCGTCAGGCCCCCGAGATCGCCTCGTTGCTCTTCGACTGGCTGTCGGATATCGTGTACCTCAAGGATGCCGAGGGGGTGGTCTTTCGGGAGGCCACGGCGGTCGTCACCGAGGACCGACCCCATGGCGGCTGGAGACTGCGCGGCGTCTTGACGGGGGAACCAATCGATCCCGGCCGCCATGAATTGCGCTCCGATGTGAAAGCCGTCACCAAGCATCTCTACGAAGTTCGCCGCGACGATGACCGCGAGGGGGAGCGATGGACGGCGAGGGTCGTACTGGACATCTGACCTCAATGAGCGGGCATGTGGTGGCCAGGCAGCCTCACGTGCTCGCGCGTCGCGCACACAGGATTGATCGTTCCGGGCAGTGGTGGATAGTGTGCTCGCCGGACGCGCGCAGTCTGAGGCTGCCCGGCCACCAGCCCCCTGAGAGGATAAGGTGGGTGGTGTGCCGCGTACCTGTTGCGTTACAGAGTGCAACGGGTCGTGACGGGCGCAATAGGGGATCAGCCAGGTCACCCCGCTAATGAGTGAGGGGGGAGTGGGAAAAATGAAAGTGCAGACCGCGATGCCGGTCAACCGGGTGGCGGAGGAGATCTGGGAGATTCCGACATCCGCCAAAGAGGGGATGCTGGTGCCGGCCCGGATCTACGCGACGGAGCGCATCCTGGCCGGGATGGACAGCGGCGTGTTTGAGCAGGTGACGAATGTCGCCTGCTTGCCCGGCATCCAGCGATACGCGCTCTGCATGCCGGATGGGCATTGGGGCTACGGATTTCCGATCGGCGGCGTGGCGGCGTTCGATCCCCAGAACGGGGTCATCTCTCCTGGCGGGATCGGTTTTGACATAAACTGCGGCATGCGGCTCATTCGGACCGACCTGACGCTCGCCGATGTGCAGCCACGGCTGGAGCAGCTCATGACCGAGTTATTCCGAAAAGTCCCTGCCGGCGTCGGCTCCAAAGGGTTTGTCCGGCTGAACCGGCAGGAGTTCGAGGACGTGATGCGCAAGGGGGCGCGATGGTGCGTGGAGCGCGGCTACGGTTGGAACGACGATCTGTCCCGCATCGAAGAGCGGGGTTGTATTCCGGGAGCGGATCCCTCCAGGGTCAGCGATCACGCGGTGGCGAGGGGGATCCATCAGCTCGGCACGCTGGGATCCGGCAACCACTACCTGGAAGTGCAGGTCGCCGCCAACGACCGGATCTTTGACCCAGTGACAGCAGCGGCGCTCGGGATCACCGGTCACGATCAGATCGTGGTGATGGTCCACTGCGGGTCCCGCGGCTTCGGCCACCAGGTGGCCAGCGACTTTCTCAAGGTGTTCGAGAAAGCCATGCGGCGGTACGGCCTTTCGGTGAAGGATCAGCAACTGGCTTGCGCGCCGTTCCGGTCCCCGGAGGGACAGGACTACTTCGCGGCGATGAACTGCGCCGCCAACTCCGCCTTCGCAAACCGGCAGGTGATCACGCACCAGATCCGGGAGGCGTTCAGCGCGGTCTTCGAGCGGTCTGCCGAGTCGCTCGGGATGGAGATCGTATACGACGTGGCGCATAACATCGCCAAGATGGAGCGGTACCAGGAGGGCGAGTTAGTGGTTCACCGGAAGGGTTCCACGAGGGCGTTCGGGCCGGGCCGCCCGGAGCTGCCCGAGATCTACCGGGAGACGGGGCAACCAGTGATCTGCGGGGGATCGATGGAGACCGGCTCCTACCTGTTGGTGGGGACCGACCGGGCGATGCGCGACACGTTTGGCTCCACGATGCATGGGTCCGGCCGGACGATGTCGCGGGCTCAGGCCAAGCGGTCGGTGCGCGGGGAGCAGCTCCAGAAAGATATGCAGAAGCGCGGCATTCTCGTGAAGGCGGTGTCGATGTCGGGTCTGGCTGAGGAAGCCGGCTTCGCCTATAAGCCGATCGCGGATGTCGTGGAGACGGTGGATCGGGCGGGGATCACGAAGAAGGTGGCGGAGCTGCGGCCGATCGGGAACATCAAGGGGTGAGATGGGGTGTGGCAGGGCTGAATCGCTCCAGCGCCTCTCGGAGCGACCCTTTCGGACTCTGGTGGGCGGAAGCCTTCTGGAATTCTGTCGGCCACAGTCACTGGCGCGACTGTGGTGCCTTGGTCAGTTCCAGCTTTCCTTCCCACCAGAGTCTCGATGGGTGCCCCGCCCCTCCGGCGAATTTCGCTCTCAGCCCTGCCACACCCAGCGAGACCCTTATCGGAGATCGGCCGACAGGAGGAAAGAGAGAGGAGGAAGCAGAGGGGGAGCGGAGCTGCGGCCGATCGGAAACATTAAGGGATGAGTCGGGGTGTGACAGGGCTCGGCCGCTTCCGCGCCTCCCGGAGTGACCCTTCCGGGCTCAGCCGAGCGGAAGCCTTCGGAAATTCCTTCGCGGACTCAGTCAGTTTCCGCCTTCCTTCTCGGCTGAGCCTCGGTGGGTGCCCCCCTCCTTCGGCGAAGGCGCTCTGAGCCCTGCCACACCCCGTGCCTGTTCTCGATTGGCCGCTGGCGGAGGGGAGGGAAGGTGGCCAGTGGGGTGAGGGGCGCTCTCCCTGGTCGTTAATCACCATCCTGTGTCCATAGCCACGGTCTTCTGATGCTGCGATTGATTTTCCAAAATATCGAACAGAGCTTCGGCGCGTCGCTCTCGCCGGTCTCTTGGCTGGTCTATTGCGGGGGCCTGAGCCTCCTGGGAGTCGTGGTGTTGGTGCCCATCTGGCGAGTCTGGATGGAATACCAAATCATGCGCACAGGGATGGAACGGCATTGGGTGATGACCTGTGGCCGATGCGGAACCCAGACGATTGTCTCGGGCCGAGTGTGTGGCCAGTGCGAAGAAGATCTGGGGATTCCCTGGATCGTCCGGTTCTGGACTGCTTACACGAGCAGTCGGGAGGGGACGATCCCGCGACAGGTCAGGTGGGCGGGTCACCTTCTCGGGAGCGCCGCCTTTCTGCTTCTTTCGGTCTGGGTCGTGGCCGGCACAGGGACGCTTGCGCCGCAAGGGACGTTGCATCGGCTCTTCTTAGGCCTGGCCCTGCTGGCGTTGGCCGTCTTCGGCTGGGTAGGGGGGCGGGCGCTGCGGATCGGAAACCACGGGATACTAGCCCGCATAGGGGATGCATTCATGGCGCTGGCGGCGATCGGGGCGATGGCCGTCGCCTTGTTCCTGGCCGATGCTGCAAGACCCTCACAGGATATCGCGCTTGCCCGCTTCGAGACGTTCGCCAATGCCGCTCAAATTGGACCACGCGTGCTTCAGCTTTCGGACGGCGAGATCGGCTTTGAATATCTTGAACTGGACCAGGAGCATTTCGGGTACCATCGGATCGTCCCGCTGGGCTTCTCCGGCAGCCAGCGCCTGCCAATCCAGAGGAGCGCGTTGACGCGATGGCTGGTCAGCCATCTTCGCACCCATGCAGCCGGGTATACGGCTCGCGGGCTCACGGTCCGCATCCGGACCGAACGGGTACGGATCGAGCCGGGCCAATCCTATGAGGTGGTCGAGCGGGCGGGGCAGGTGCTGATACGGAGGGTGACCAGCAGGTGACTCGCGTTACGCAAAGTACCGACCCGTGTCAAAGCGATGCTCCGTGTTGTCCACGAGGCGGACCACGCTGCGCTTGAACCGCCCATGCGCGTCCTTCTCCGCCAGATCCACGTCAGGCCCATCGATCGGATTCCCGCTGCGATCGCTGATCAATTTTACGTAAGGACGGGTCGCGGTCTGCCGGTTTGCGCTCGGCCGGATGACGACCGCCAGCTCGTGGCTGTCGAGGAGCGCAAGGCACCCGATCGGGATGATCCCCACGCAGTTGACGAAGAGTTTCAACAGCACCGGATCGTACAGTATCCCGCTCTTTGTAAACATCATGGTGAGGACCTTGTTCGGAGCGATGGGATCGCGCCGGTAGACGCGCGACGACGTCATGGAGTCGTAGCAATCGGCGACCATCAGGATCCGGCCCGTGAGCGAGAGTTCCCATGGCATGCTGAGAGTGGGATACCCGGACAGGTCATAATTCAGATGGTGCTCAAACGCCGCCGCGGCCATTCTGCGAGGAAGGTTGGTGAGCCCGCGCAGGCGAATGAGGTTGATCACTCCCAGCGTCGCATGGATCCGCATCTTCTCCCACTCTTCATCGGTGAATTCCTCGGACTTGTTCAGGAGGCCCTGCGGAATGGACGCCTTGCCCAGGTCATGAAACAGCGCGGCCAGCCCCAGGTCGACCAGCGCTTCCCTGGGATAGCCTGCGCGGTTGCCCAGGGCGACGGAAAGCAGGGAAACATTGACCGAATGGTTATGGGTGTATTCGTCGTAGCAGCGCAACGTGGTCAGCCCGAGGAGGGTCGGTTCGTCCTGGAGAATCACATCCACGATATGTTGGACCACACGCTTCGCTTGTCGAAAGCTGGGTGGGCGTCCCTCCCTGACACTCTGCAGCACCTCCCCAACAGCCCCGACCGCCTTGACATAGAGTTGTTTGGCGAAGGCCTTGAGCTGCTTGTGTTTCTGGCCCACCCGAATGATCAGGCTTGTGGCCTCTTCGATGTCGATCCCGTGGATCTCCCCCTCCTTCAACTGACGCTTCAGGTCATCAAAGGTGCACGTAGCGGAATCAACGCCGATGAATCGGTAGGCGAACTCGCGCAAGTCCGTTTCTCTCATCTCGGCGCTGAACGAGATCGCTCCGATGCCTCGTGCGTTGAGGCTGTCGATGAATTCGAGAAAGATGGCCACCTGTTGAGGGCCCATTTTCAGATGCGCGTCACCGAGATAGAGAAAATCGTTCTGGAGACGGATCACGACGGGCTTGTCTCGTGCAAGCGTCTTGACCGTCGTCACCGTCGCATCGACCACTTGATTCACCGCGGCGTTGGTCCGGTCGTGGATGCGGATCGTCTTCAAGAGAATGTGGATCTGGTTGACCAGCTGCGCCCCCAGCACCAGGATCTGCTGGTCGAGAAGATCGTGGGCTTCGGAGCCCTCGGCGATCTTGCCGGGAAGGGATTTGTCATGGATGAGAATAGGCTGGAGAGCGGGGTCCTCCGCTGGATCGGGCTGGGAGGGGGTTCTTTGGTCGTCCACGGACAATTCCTTAGTGGTTCCGCCGTTTGAGGGTGGCAATGGCCGCCACGGAGGCATTTCGAATGACACGGTTGTAGCGCTTTTTCCCAGCCTCAAGGGCCGAGATGGCCTCCGGCGTTCCTATTTGTCCCAACGCTTCGGCCGCCAGGGCCCCGAGGTACTGCTTGGTCTTTCGGTTGATCCACAGCCGTTGCGTGAGGAGATGCTGGCAATATGGCACGCATTCGGCTCCAACTAGTCTGGTCATCACCTCGAATGTCGTTCGTAGTTCCGAGAGGGGCCGGTGCATAAACTCTTTGTGTGTGATCACCGGGGCCCAGGCGCTGAACGGTGTGGCGTACTTCCCGGTCCTGAGCAGGGTCAACGCGGAGCTGCGGATCCCTTCGTCCGGATCAATCAGGACACCGACAATGGGATTCCCCGTTCCCGTCCCCCCCAACATGCCGAGGGTTTTCAGGGCCTCCCGACGCACGCGCGCGTCCGGATGGGCAGCCAGCGGCTGCACAGCCTGGGCCAAACTCGGGTTGCGCAGTTTTCCGATCACAACGAGTAAGTTCCGAACATAGTACCATCGAGGGTCGGTCAACCCCTTGATCAACGGCTCGGGCTTGTCTTTGGCCAGCGCGGCCAGCACATCGCAGAGGGCCATGCGGTGCTCCTCGAATTTCAAGTTGCCGAGGAGCCTGCACAGCGCCGGAACGGCATGGGGAGCCAAATGCAGGAAAAACACGAGCAAGTCATCGGTCCCGGCGTTAAGGTCCGCGTTCAAGCGTGATTCCAGCGCGGCCATCTGCTTCGGCCCATGCAAGGCATCCAGCATGTCCGAGACCATTTTCTTCTGTTCCTCGGCCAAGTCCCTCTGGCGGTGGACCTCGCGTAATTTATCCACGATGCTGCTGAGTCGCTTCCAGTTTCCCTCCTCGATCAGGTTTTCGAAGATCCCTCGGAGCAGACCCCGTAGCTCGGAGAGGACTTCAGCTGACTTCTCGCTCGCGACAATGACCTTGAGCATGTCCAGGAGGTAGGCGGGCGTGTCCTGATGTGATTCGGCCTTGATCTGGAGGGCGAGCTGCTCCAGCTCATCAGGGGACACTTCAAATGCAGGAAGGTCGAGTGGCGAATAGACAGCGCCTTCGCCCTCGTCTCCCGCCGCCTCCTTCGCCTGTTGAGCTGTTTCGGTCGCACTGACGGCTTGTACGCTCGAGTCACGGCTATGATTGGAGGCGTCGGTGGCCGGCCCGCCTGCGCGGCCTTCACCCGCCAGACGGGCCGATTCAGCCTGCGTAATGGCGCTCAGGCGGGAAGTGGGGGTGTTCAGGGTCCCGGAATCTTGCGGGATCAGGGCACGGGCTGCTTCTTCGTTCTTGACAATTTCTTCTGCGGTGACGATGGAGACATCGGACAGGTTCTTTTCCCACAGGCGAGTGATGACGTCGTCATCGCTCGTGGCCATGTCATAGGCAGCCCCCAGGGTTTCCAGGAAGGACGAGAGGGTCCCCTGGGACAGCCCGCGGCTGAATGACAGTTCGCGAATGCCCGCTCCGTAAAGCTTGAACGCCAAGTTTTCATCTTGTGCGGCCTTCCGATAGACCATCTCGCCCCGATAATAAAATTCAAATCGTTGCACGACGAGAGACAGCGCGCCGCGAACCGCGAGGTGGGCGGCTAACGTCTCGTACAACTGCTGCATGAATTGCTGGGCTAAGTGGTGGGTCGGGCCATAGGCCCTCGCCGTCTTGAAGGTCTTCTCCAGAAAAGACAGCAACCGCCGGACCGATTCGACCTCCTGCTCCTCAACCATGGAGGCTGCCGCCGGGTGCGCGTGAGCCGCTCCTGCTGGGTGGTTTTGAGCCATCAAACCTCCGGATGAAAAGTCTACAATCCCTTCCTCTTCCTTGCAAGGAATAACCCTCTGTGCGGAGATCGTTCTGGCAGCACGCGCAGTGGGTGACGCAGGGCAAGCCTGCCTATCGCGCTAAGCCGCAGTGGAGCGACGACAGGAGGGCTGTTCCCAGCCGGAGGAATCAGAGACTATACAGCCTCCAATTTATTTGAGAGAATGGCGCCGCTTGGCAGAGCCTCTGTTTTTTCTGAAGACTTTCAAGGTGGGAGTTCGGTAGGATTCGTGACAGGCTTGGACCGGCTCCGCCGATTGCTCAAGAACCCTGAGGGCCGTGAATCCGAACACGACGATGACGGCGTGCGAGGGAACCGACCGGAGACTGGAGGTCCTGGCGCGCCACCCGGCGTCTTTGCACTGCCATCGTCATAGCGCGTTGGGGGTGACTCACATGCTTCTGCCAAGCAGACCGAGGGGGTACCTGGCGTGGGGCCTGATCTTGGGGGTGGCGAGCTCTGTCCTCGTTTTGCCAGCCGCCGCGCGGGCTGACCCGCAGCTCCGCAAGCTTGAGTGTGTGAAAGTGCAGGCCGCTGTGTTGGAATCTGGAACGTCGCTCGGGATCACGCGAGAGGTCTTGCGCGAGGCCTTGCTTGCCGGCCTTCACACGAAGCTGCCGCGGCTGAAGCTCGACCCAACCTGCCCCAACCGGGTCTTCTTCAAGGTGTTCGTCCAAAACCTGTCTCAAGGGATGATTGATGGGTTTTACGGGCATATCGCCTTTGAAGTCAGGCGCAAGGCC
>JBOHOM010000033.1:0-9155 GCA_050731075.1 Nitrospiraceae bacterium | reverse complement strand
GTTCGGGGGACAATCAATTGATCCCAGGCGCTCGTGTGCCTCATGCCCACGTCAGTTCTCCCACTTTCCGATTAGGCTGGAGTCCGGTTGGTCTATGGTGCCATGCGGCACAGCCAGTGGAGAACCGGCTAGCATGACCGAGCAGAAGCCCGCCCTCGACTCGGCGGGCCACTCTGGCCCGGTGGCGTCAGCTCTTCCATCATCCACCTCCTCCCTGATGGGAGTTATCCGGGGGACCTGGTTGACAGCAGCGCGCCGTCCGATCCCTCGGCTCAAGAAATGATGGGCCGTTGGTGTCTATCTACTCCTCTTCGAAGATGATGTCAATGGGGAGAAACGTGGCGCTGGGCCTCGTTCAACAGACGAGAGGGCATAACCCTAGATGATCTTCAGCTTGTCGAAGTCCACGTCCTTCGGGGGCGGCGGGCATTTGAGCTTCATGTCCTCCAACGTAGCCACGACGGTATCGGCGACCACAAGATCCCGATACCAGTTCCGGTTGGCGGGCGCGATCTACCAGGGGGCGTGTCTAGAGCCTTGACCAGATAACGTAACAGCTGCGTGATCTCAGTTTGGCTCTTCAGAAAGAACCGGGCGGCTGACGTTGTCTTCTTGCCGACCCGCACGGTTAGAAGACGCGGGTCAGGTAAAGAGAAGACATCCTCGTCTGTGTCATCATCGCCAACATACAGGGCCGTCATCACGATGAGCTGATGCATCAGCTCAAGCAAGGCCGCCCCCTTGTGCGGTGCCGCGGCAGGAACCACGTTCACTACCGATTTCCCGAGCACGATCCGCGGCAACGGGTTGAGCTGCGCCAAGATCCTGAAGACATAGTCCCGCGCAGCCTGTCGGCGCCCCGCATTCCGGTAATGGAATGCCAGTGAGTAGGTCTTGTCCTCAACCGACACTCCGGCGCCGGCCAAGCCCTTCCCGAATGTGTCCTGAACCTGTTGCCTCCATGCCGCGCAGGTGACCATAGCCTGCTGACTGACCCGCGGCGCCGCCTGAAGACCCTCCAAGCCATGGTTGCCGACCAAGTAAGGCACGGCGCCGCCGACTCGAGCACGCAGATCCTCCACTGAACGTCCTGAGATGATGGCCGTGGGGGCTCGCTTGGCTAAGGCTCCAAGCCACACGCGAATCGGCCTCGTGAGCTGAGCGCTGGTGTGATCACGCACGATCCTGGCCAATGTGCCATCGAAGTCAAAGGCGTACAGCGTCTTCCCGCCGGCCAGCGCATCCAACTGCCGCAGGCCCTTTGCCGTCATGAGATAGTCCATGGCGCCAGAGACCTTCACGCGAGCAAGGCCGGCTGCCCTGCCCGCTTCATGAGACGGTCAAGTTGTCTCATGCGAGCGGCATCCATGAGCATACGACCCGCCCACCGGTATACATTGAACTCCTGAATCAAACCGCGCATGCTGCGCATCCGAGCGCGCTGCTCGGACTCAGGCATGAGGAGCGCCACATGAACCGCGGCCGCAAACTGTTCGATATCGTAGGGGTTGATAATCAGGGCCTCCGGCAGTTCGCGGGAGGCGCCGGTGAACTGACTCAAGATCAAGACCCCTTTCTCATCATCCCGAGCCGCCACGAACTCCTTCGCGACAATGTTCATGCCATCGTGGAGACTGCTGACCACACAGACGTCCGCGCCGCGATAGTATTCGTAGACTTCCGGCGGTTCTTTGTGCTCCACCTTCAGGCAAATGGGGGTATACCCGCTCCGCCCGAACCGCTGATTGATTCGTTCCGCAAGAGCCTGAATCTGGCTGGCGAAATGCTGGTACGTGTCGATCACGGACCGGCTGGGCGCAGCGATCTGAATGAAGGAGAATTTGCCGATCCACTCGGGCTCCACCTCCAGGAGGCGTTCGACGGCGAGAAATCGCTCACTGATCCCCTTGGTGTAATCGAGCCGCTCAACCCCAACACCGACAAGCCGATCCGGCTCGAAACCATGGAGCTCCCGGATCCGAACCCGGCACTCGCGCACCGGTCGCTGGCCTCGAATCCATCGCGACGGCCATTCGATAGAGATCGGGTAGGGGTTGACAGCTGTCAGCTTCCCTCCGTAGGAAATGGTCGAATGGTCGCGATCGATGCGCGCCTCCAAAAAACGGTCGACACTCTCGATAAAGTTGTTGCAGTGGACCCGGGTATGGAATCCGAGGATGTTGCTCCCCAGCAGACCCGTCAGAATCTCTTCACGCCACGGACAGATCCCGTACGCTTCGGCATTGGGCCAGGGGATATGCCAGAAGGCGAGAATCGTCGCTTTCGGCAATCTCTCGCGAAGGAGCTTCGGGAGCAGGGCGAAGTGGTAATCCTGGACGAGGACAACCGGATCATCAGTCTTGGCTTCCTCGCACACGGCCTGCGCGAACCGCTGGTTAATGGCAAGGTACCGCTGCCAGTCCGAAGACCGAAACGAGGGCCGAATATGCGCGGTGTGGCACAGAGGCCACAAGCCTTCATTCGCAAGCCCATAGTAATAGCCGTTCTCCTCCTCCGGCGTCATCCAAATCCGGCGAAGCGCATAGGACGGACTCTCCGGAGGCACGCGCACGTGAGCGCGAGCGTCCACCACCTCCCGATCGGCGGACCCGTTGCCGTGGGCGATCCACACCCCGGAACACGCCCGCATCACCGGTTCCAGCGCCGCGACGACCCCGCTGGCCGGCACCTGGACCTCGATGCTTCCGCCTCGCCTGTTGTGGATATACGGCTGCCGGTTGGACACGATGATGATCTCGTCCCCGGCCAGGTGCTCGTGGAGGATCGTCTTCAGCGCGACGGGGGTCCAGGTAATTTGGCTTTCGTCGCGCATCCTCCGATCGGCCTCGAGGGCGCGGACGAGTTCGCGCAGATCCTTGGCCACCGGTTGCAGCTCCGGCGTCGCCTTCTCTCCGAGGGGCGTGAGCAGTCCCTCGCCCCGGAGCATCGCTCGTACGCCGGCGACCCACCCTTTCCAGCTCAGGTGCGCCACCAGCACCGTCACCAGCGAAATCACCGCGCCCAGTACCACGAACAAGTAGAAGACATACCACTTCGTATCCGTGCTCCGTTGTTGGATGAAGCTCATATCGTGCATCAGGAGGAGCCGGCCCAGGACCACCCCCTCCCCTTCTATTGACGCGGATGCCAGATGCACGGGCCCCCGGCTGAGTGTCAGGACGATCGTCGAATCGGGTCGGACCCCCGAGATCTTGTCGCAGGAGACCTCCTCCGGCCACGTTTGGGTTTTGAAGCGCAGCCTGTTGGAAGTTTCGCAAAATCCCAAGGCATACAACCGTTCATCCT
The DNA here is from genome assembly GCA_050731075.1 of Nitrospiraceae bacterium. Classification (GTDB taxonomy): domain Bacteria; phylum Nitrospirota; class Nitrospiria; order Nitrospirales; family Nitrospiraceae; genus 40CM-3-62-11. The sequence goes on along the minus strand of JBOHOM010000033.1, from coordinate 5,849 downwards.
GGATGACGCGATGGAGATAGGACAGAATCTTGCCTCTGGAGTCCACCCTCAACAACTCAGCGAGCGGCGCCTCCATCGTGCTGGCAATCAGGCTCGAGCGCATATCAAGGTCTCGGACAAACCACTTGAGGGTGAGCGTATCCACCAGCGGGATGATCGTGTAGGCGATCAACGCGAGCACGAGCGCCAACGGCAGAATAAATCGCAGCGAGAGCTTCATACCGTGAATCTAGTTTACTTCACCGCCAAGATCAAATAAAGTCCGACTATGTACCGGTACGGGCTCGTCGGGAATTGCCACGTGGCCGCCCTTGTGAGCGATGAGGGATCGATGGATTGGCTCTGTCTGCCGAGACCGGACAGTCCGCCTGCCTTCGGGAGAATCCTCGACCCGGACGGCGGGCACTTTTCGATTTCCAGCCCTGCGCAAGAACGAGCAACCATCACGCATCGTTATCTGCCCAACACCAACATCCTCGTGACGCTCTTCACCTTTGCGAATGAAGACGCCTTCCAGATTACCGATTTCTGTCCACGCTTCGAGCAATACGGGCGCCTCTATCGGCCCGCTGCACTCTTTCGCATCGTGGAGCCCCTGAGAGGCACGCCCGTGATTCGCGTGAGCTGTCGCCCTGTGTCGGGGTGGGAGAAGGAGCCGGTGCGCCCGGTGCGCGGCAGCAGCCACGTGCGATTCGACATCCGCGGCGACACACTGAGGCTGCTGACAAATATGCCGTTGACGTATCTCTGCGAGGAGATCCCCGTCGCCCTGACGGAGAAGCTCTACTTCGGTTTGACGTGGGGACTCGGGATCGAAGACGACCTGGTGCGAGTGGCGCACGAATTTCTGGATCAGACGACCCGCTATTGGCGGACATGGGTCAAGAACTGTTCGGTCCCGGTTTTCTATCAGAAAGAAGTTATCCGTTCCGCGCTTGCGCTCAAGCTTCACTGTTACGAAGACACGGGGGCCATCCTCGCTGCACTCACGACCAGCTTGCCCGAGCAGCCCGGTGGGACCCGGAACTGGGACTATCGGTATTGCTGGCTGCGCGACGCCTATTATGCGTTGACCGCATTCCAAAACCTCGGGCACTTCGAGGAGATGCAAGCCTTCCTCAAATACCTGCTCAATATCGCGCTCGCCCATGAGCATTCCCGTGACCAGCTTCGACCTGTGTACTCCCTCAGCCAAGGGCTCCCGCTGCCGGAAACCGAGCACCTCAACTGGCGGGGATTTCAGGGCAGCAAGCCCGTCCGGAGCGGAAATCAGGCTGCCCAACAAGTTCAGAATGACGTGTATGGAGAAATGATCCTGACATTCACGCCTATTTTCCTCGACGAACGCTTCCACGACCTTCGCACCAAAGATGTCGACGGGTTGCTCGCGCACCTGGCTCTTCTATGTTCACGGAGTATCGAGCAGGCCGATGCGGGGCTTTGGGAGGCTCGGTTGGGGTGGCAGGAGCATTCGTTCACCAACTTGATGTGCTGGGCGGGGCTCGAACGATTAGAGCGGATCAAACAAGCGGGTCATCTCTCAACGCTTTCTGTGGACCTGCCTGCTGCCCGGACGAGGGCAGCCGCGGCGTTGCTTCGCGCCGTGAAAGATGGCACGATCCGCAACGGGCCCACAGACGACAGTTATGACGCCGCGCTCGCGCAGGTCGTGAATGTGGGATTTCCGAATCGCCAGCTCTGTGAGGACACGACCCTGCATATCGTCCGAGAGCTCGCGGTACTCGGCGGAGTTGGTTCTCGCGGCTTCCTTTACCGTTACGTGCGCGAGGATGGGCTCGGGAAGCCTGAGGCAGCCTTCGTCATTTGTTCATTCTGGGTCGTACAGGCGTTGGCGAGGCTGGGACGCATGGCCGAGTCCAGAGAAATTCTCGGACGCGTGATCGACGCTGCAAACAGCGTTGGCCTTTTTTCAGAACATTTTCTCCCCACCAGCAATACTCAGCTCGGCAATTTCCCTCAGGCCTACTCCCACGTCGGCCTGATCAATGCCGCATTTGCGGTCAGCCCGCCCTGGTCCGATGTCTTGTGAACGAGGAAATGAGTCTCCGTTGATGTTGATGAGCATGACAAGATTCGTTTCAACCCTTAGACGATCTTGAGCGTGTCGAAGTCCACGTCCTTCGGGGGCGGCGGGCATTTGAGCTTCATGTCCTCCAACGTAGCCACGACGGTATCGGCGACCACAAGATCCCGATACCACTTCCGGTTGGCGGGCACGATGTACCATGGCGCGTGATCCGTGCTGGTGGCCGAGATCACTTGCTCAAAGGCCACTAGGTACTCGTCCCAGAGCTTGCGCTCTTCGAGATCGCCCAGGTTGAACTTCCACCGCTTTTCGGGATCACGGATTCGTTCCTCCAGCCGTTCCCGTTGCTCCTCCTTGGAGATGTGCAGAAAGAACTTGAGCACCACCGTCCCGCTCTCGGACAGCAGCTCTTCGAACTCTTGGATCTGGGTTAACCGTAGCTTGGCCTGCTTCTCGGAGATCAGCCCGTGTACCCGGGTGATCAGGACGTCTTCATAGTGGGAGCGATTGAAAATACCGATGTGCCCCATGGGCGGAGCCTCCCGATGCACGCGCCAGAGAAAGTCATGCGCCACTTCGAGGGGCGTGGGCGTCTTGAAGGTCGCCACCCGGCAGCCCTGCGGGTTCACACCCGACATCACGTTCTTAATCGTGCCGTCCTTGCCACTGGTATCCATGCCCTGGAGAACAATGAGCAACGCCCGGCTCGCGTTGGCATAGAGCCGTTCCTGGAGCCCCCTGAGTTGCTCGATGCGCTCCGCCTTGGCCGCTTTGGCCTTGGTCTTTCCTTCTTCATTCTTCTTGTAGGAGCCGGTGTCGTCGGGATCGAACTTGCCAAGATCGAGTTTGGTGCCCGGCTTGACCCGATACTCTCTCATTGGAATCGTTCCTCCTGGTCCGTCCCGCCCTGCTGAATGTTGCGGGGTATTGTACTCTTCTCAAGGCGACTTCGCCGCCGAGGACTTGACAGCCCTTCACACCAGCGTTGGAAGCGCGACCGTAAGAAGCATCCAGCCCGGCTTCTCTCGAAAAACAGAAAGGGCCGCCCCAGTCTCGAAAACTGGAGCGGCCCCTGTTTTGGTGGAGGTGGCGAGAATTGAACTCGCGTCCGAAGACCTTCAGCGCAACGGCTCTACATGTGTAGCCGATCGTTTTGGTTTCGCCGCCGCCCACGCCCATCGGCAGGCTTAGAACGGCCGCTAGCCCAGTGCGTTCTCGTCCTCAGCCGCTGAGCACCAGCCTCGGACCAGCCTGCTGCATCGCGCCCCTTCCACCCCCGCAGGCCTCAGGTGGAGGGACGTCGCGGTCAATTAAGCCGCGAGTGCCAGCTCTGTGTTGGCAGTTGCTTGTTTCCCGGAGGTTTTACGAGACCCCGAGAGCTCGACATGCACCGTTGGCCTCTTGATCCCCGTCGAAGCCTGTCACCCCCTTTTGTTGGCATGAACACCTGTTCACTATACCCGATGAACCGCGAACTTTCCAGATCAGCCACACTGCCCTCGCTCAATTCACCTGCCTTGAGTTGTTTGCACGCTTTTGGGGCGCGATCGAGCCCAGAGTGCACTTTGCTGGAGGAGCGGGGTACCCACCGAGACTCTGCCGGGATGGAAAGCGGAAACTGACTGAGTCCGCGAAGGAATTTCCGAAGGCTTCCGCCTGGCAGAGTCCGGAAGGGTCGCTCCGGGAAGCACGGGAGCGTCGGGCTCCATCGCGCCCCACTCCCTCTTTCAGCACGGTCGGCGAACCCAATGCCTGAGGATCTTCTCTGCGTCGAACGTGAGGACGTACTCCACACAGGGCGAGCCTCCGACCATGTCGCCTCGCCTCCCCACAAGAGAACTCCTGACCTCATACCGATACGTCCAAACCGAGTCGCCATCGGGCATCTGCATCGTCACAGACGGAGACCCCATTCGTTTTGTCACCTCGTCCTGTGTCGCTCGATCAGCAGCATCGATGAGATATTCCCACTGCGAAGGGAGACACGCGCCGAGCGCGAGACAGAAAAATGCGGCTATCACGAGGCCGCTCGTTGGCTGAGACTGTTTCCACCTCATAGACGACCCCCCGCCTGACGCCGCCTCCAGCTCACATGGCCTGACCCAACCGCGCAGCGACGCGGGTCGGGAGGACGAGATGGGTATTGGGTCAAGCAAGCGGTTACTTCGGACCATCCTTGACACAGCGGAACCCGAAGGCTTCGTCCCTGTACGACGGATCGTTCCATATCCGAACCGTGGTCCCCACGAACTGCATACCACTGTTCCATGCCCCGCCCCGGAGCGGTTTATAGTTACTGCCCGCCGAGTCCGTCCACTCCCAAGCATTTCCAGCCATATCGTAGAGTCCGTACGGGCTTCTCCCCTCAGGGAACTGGCCGACCGGGGTCGTCCCGTTATTCAGGCCATCCGCATTCACCTTTTTGGGGTCATAGGCGTCTCCCCAGGGGTAGCGTCGTCCATCCGTGCCCCTGGCCGCTTTCTCCCATTCTTGCTCCGAGGGGAGGCGCTTCCCCACCGCCCCGCAGTACTGCTTCGCCTCGTCCCAGGTGACCCCGACCACCGGATGAGGAGCCTTCTCAGGCGGGTATTCGCGCGGGCTGACCTTGGCATACTCGGTGTGGGTCACTTCATTGAGGTCCATCAAAAAGGCCGGAAGCGAGAGTTCTTGTTCCTTCCCTTTCTCGCCGTACAGGAAAGGCCCGGCTGGAATCAAGACCATGCCAGCCGGGGATCCAGCCCCGTTGATTGTGCCGCTTGGCCCACCATAGACGGGGTGAACCCGCAACAACAGCAACGCAGCGGCGACGAGAATATGGGCCAACCCTCTCATCTTTTCTCTCCCCTGCTTTTCATCGCGCGCTGCAGTTCGCGGCCGGCCTCACGAGCTTTGATCGCCTCCCGGCGGTCATACTGTTTTTTACCGCGGGCCAGCGCGATCTCCACCTTGGCCTGGCCGCGAGGGCTGAAGTAGATCCGGAGCGGCACGATCGTGAGCCCCTTCTGCTGCGTTTTCCCGAGCAACTTGTTGATCTCCTTCCGGTGCAACAGCAGCTTTCGCGGCCGGAGGGGGTCATGGTTCATGATGTTCCCGTGGCTATACGGACTGATATGGCAATGGTGGAGCACCACCTCGCCGTGATCGACGCTGGCATAACTGTCCCGTAGATTGACCAGCCCTTCACGGATGGATTTCACCTCGGTGCCCTTTAGCACGATGCCGGCTTCCAGCTTCTCCTCGATCGCATAGTCGTGGTATGCCTTCCGGTTCGTCGCCACGACTTTCTCATCTCGCTCCTTCGCCATCGGACGAACTATAGCATGGGCGACAGCCCTCAGCACTCCTTCTCCCGATCTGGGGGCTGGACGGGGTGGGTCTCGGATCCCCTACAGTCTACTTGGCCGAGGCTGTGGTGCCCGGCGACCTCGCGTGCGAGCCGTGTTGGTGTACGTAGTGGACTGCGGCGGGTGGAACGGATGCGCACCGAGGGCAGCGGCATAGCGCATGCTACCCACCGCTAGCCCACCCAGCGCCGAGCGCGCCGGCATGTTGGCCGCAGGACAACGCCTCAGAGGCGCGCGAGGCCAACGGTACGATTCCATCGGCCATAGGTCGTCAACGCATTATGCTGCAACCGAGTGTGTGCGCCGTTCGTCACCCGCCTCTGCTCTCCGCTCTTGACCCCAGCCCGCCGTCCGCCTACCATGCCGCCATGCGCCCCGCGTCCTTCTTCGCCTCAGTCGCCTCTATCCTCAAGGCCGTCACTCATCGGCATGGGATCGAGGCCCCGCTCTTCGAGTAC
>JBOHOM010000032.1:0-5683 GCA_050731075.1 Nitrospiraceae bacterium | reverse complement strand
GCGTCGGGTCGCGCGTGCGGTGGTCCGGGCACGAGATCGTGGCCCTCTACAGACCACGTTCGACCTGGTCTCCGTGATCAGGGATGCGGTGCCTGCCTTCTACCGCCACGGGCGTCTTCACTATGCGACACGAACGTTTCAAGCCTTGCGAATCGCCGTGAACCGTGAACTCGAGGTTCTGGAAGGATCGCTTCCAGATGCGGTCGATGTACTCGCGCCCGGTGGACGGCTATGCGTCATCTCCTTTCATTCCCTCGAAGACCGCATCGCCAAGCAAACCTTCAGGGCGCTGTCGCACGGCCAGGAGCCTTGCCTGGCCACATTGACCAAGAAACCCTGTGTCCCCTCGGAGCAGGAGCGGCGCGAGAATCCACGCGCCCGCAGCGCCAAACTGCGGGTGGCTGAGCGCCTGCCTCACCGGAGGTGTCCATGAGAACGCTCGCCGCCGTGGCCGTGATCGCACTGCTGTTGCTGTTCGTGTGGGAACGGGTGGAAATCGTCCGCGTGGGTTATCAGATCGAGCGACTGAAGTCGAAGAAGATTACCTTGCAGCGTGAGCGCGATGAGTTGCGTGTGAAGGTTTTGAGCCTCACCTCGCTGGAGAGAATCGCACGGGCGGCCAACGAAGAGCTGGCGATGGTCCCGCCGCGCCAGGGCCAGGTGATCCTGGTGCGGGTGGGCCCTGCAGCTTCCGCGGCTCCAGGAGCGGCCACGCCGGAATTCAAGCTGGCCAGACACGAATCGGGGGACAGGCTGCCATGACGGGTGCCGACCCTTATCGTCGTCGCCGGATCGTCGCTGCGTTGGTGCTGATGGTCGGCTTTGCGGGTGTCCTGTTCCGGCTCTTCAGCCTGCAGGTCCTGCAAGCAGCCGAACTGACGCTGAAGGCGGACCGGCAGCACCGGAAGGCCGTGACGATCGAGGGAGAACGAGGGGCAATCTACGATCGTCGGGGAAAAGTCCTGGCCATGAACATGGAAGTCCCGTCGGTCTTCGGGGTCCCGGCGTCGGCCGGGAATCCCTCAAGGGTGGCACGCGACCTGGGCCGGTTCCTGCACGTCCAGGCAAGCGAGATCGAGAAAAAACTCAGGCAGGAGCGAAGTTTCGTCTGGATCGCGCGGAAACTGGAGCCCGAGCAGGGGCGAAGACTGGAACGGATGGCCCTGGAGGGCATCGGGTTGGTGATGGAGGGGCGGCGTTTCTACCCCAAGGGGCCGTTGATGGCCCATGTGCTTGGCTTTGCCGGCATGGATGGCCAGGGCTTGGAGGGCATCGAGCGGCGCTACGAACCGTATCTTCGCGGCGACAAGCAGAATGTCGTCCTGCAGCGGGATGCGCTTGGCCGAACGGTTTTTTCGAAGGGATTGAATGACCCGGGCCCGGCGCCGGGTCACAGCGTGACCCTCACCGCCGACGAGGTGATCCAGTACATCGCGGAGAAGGAACTGGAAGAAGCGGTTGAGGCCAGCCATGCGAAGGGCGGAATCGTCATTGTCATGGAGCCTCGTACCGGCGCGATCCTGGCGCTGGCGGTCAGTCCCAGGTTCGACCCGAATGCGGTGCGGGCCATCTCCGCCGATCGCTGGCGCAACCGCGCCCTGACGGACGCGTTTGAGCCCGGCTCAACGATGAAGATGTTCGTGGCAGCCGCCGCGCTCGAGGAAAACGTCCTGGCGCCCGGGACGTTGATCTATGGAGAGCAAGGTCGGATGGTGGTGGCCAACACGGTCATTCATGACCACGACAAGTCCGGCTGGATGACCTTTGCTCAGGTGATCCAACGATCCAGCAATATCGGGGCGGTCAAGGCCGCTCTCTCCCTCGGCGAGACTCGCGTGCATCGCTACCTCACGGCGTTCGGGTTCGGGGAACGGGCCGAAATCGATCTGCCGGGCGAGGCGCCGGGCCTGGTGAAGGAACCGCAGGACTGGGGCCGGCGGTCGCTGGCGTCGATTGCGATCGGACAAGAGATCGGAGTCACGCCGCTGCAGTTGATCACCGCGGTCTCGGCCATCGCCAACGGTGGATGGCTGATGAAACCGTTCGTGGTGTCCGAAATTCGGAATGGAAGCGGCCAGCTGGTCTTCCAAGCCGTTCCGCAGATCCGACGTCGGCCGATTGCCGCTGAGACGGCGCAGGCTCTCAGCACGATCCTGGAGGGCGTCGTCATGCTGGGCACCGGCAGCCGGGCCGCGATCCCAGGGTACAGAGTGGCGGGGAAAACCGGAACTGCGCAGAAAATTGATCCCGAAACCGGGGGATACTCCCCCACCCAGTTTGTGGGGTCTTTCGTGGGCTACGTTCCTGCCCAGGACCCTCGCCTGGCGATTCTGGTGGTGATCGACGAGCCGCAAGACGAAGCCTGGGGAGGCGTCATCGCGGCGCCCGTGTTTCGGCGAGTGGCCGAGCAGGCGCTCCCCTATCTCGGAGTGTCCCCCCGGGAGCCGGTCAAGCTGGCCCTGGCGGCGCAATGACCTTTGCTGAGTTGATCGCCCCGCTGCAGGCGACCGAGCGGTATGGGAATCCGAATGTGGAGGTCACCGACTTGACCGATGACTCTCGTGGCGTGAAACCGGGCAGCGTGTTCGTGGCGGTGAAGGGCGGGCGAGTCGACGGCCATGCGTTCGTCCGGGATGCCGTGGCCGCTGGTGCCTCCGCGCTTGTCCTGCAGGAGCGGTTGCCGGCCGGTCCGCCGATCCCGATGATCCGGGTCCCCGATTCGCGGCGGGCGCTGGGGCTGCTGGCGAGTCGGCTTCAGCAGGATCCCTCCTCCCGCCTCAGGCTGATCGGCGTGACCGGGACGAACGGCAAGACGACCGTAACCTATCTGTGTCAGTCGGTGCTGGAGGCGGCCGGCCGCCGGGTCGGCGTCATCGGCACGGTCGCGTACCATATCGGACCGGAGCGCCTGCCCGCTCCGCATACGACGCCGGGGGCGGTGGAGCTGCAGGGCCTGTTGGCCCGCATGGTGGAGGCCGGTCTGGACTCGACGGTGATGGAGGTCTCGTCGCACGCGCTCGCGCTGGACCGCACCGCCGGGTGCGAATTCGATGTGGCGGTCTACACCAACCTGACCCAGGACCACCTGGATTTCCATGTCGACATGGAGGACTACTTCAAGGCGAAGTTGCGCCTGTTCACCGGTCTGACGCTTACCGGGAACAAGTCCGGTCCCAAGCGCGCCATTGTGAATGTGGATGATCCCCGAGGCCACCACGTCTGCGGAGCGAGCCGGGTTCCGGTGTGGACCTATTCCATTCAGAAGCAGGCGGACATTCAGGCCCAGGATGTGCGTCTCTCGTTGGCGGGGACGAGCTTCACGGCCGTGACTCCATGTGGCCGGTTCCCGGTCGAGAGCCGGTTGGTGGGCGAACACAACGTGTACAACGTGCTCGCTGCGGTCGGAGTCGGATTGCATGAGCAGGTGTCACCGGACGCGATCCGCGCAGGGATCCGATCGGTCGTGAATGTTCCGGGACGTTTCGAGCGGGTCGAGGCCGGGCAAGGCTTTACTGTGGTGGTGGATTATGCCCATACGGAGGATGCGCTCGCCTGCCTGCTGGCCACCGCGCAAGCCCTGAAGACGGGACGGGTCATCACGGTGTTTGGGTGTGGAGGCGACCGCGATCGGGGCAAACGGCCTCGGATGGGCCGGGTCGCCGCGCAGCAGAGTGATCTGGTGTTCCTGACCTCGGACAATCCGCGCAGCGAGGACCCGATGGCGATCATCGCCGAAGTGGAAGCGGGCCTTCGAGAGGCGTTGGATCCCGCACGGAGCCGGTACCGGGTGGTGGCCGACCGCCGCCAGGCCATCGAAGCGGCCGTCCGGGAGGCGAAACCCGGGGACATGGTCCTCATCGCCGGCAAAGGCCACGAGGATTACCAGATCATCGGACGCACTCGCGCGCATTTCGACGATCGTGAGGTGGCGCGTGAGGCCATCCGGAAGTGCTGCACATGACGCGGGCTATGCGGTGGAGACCGCTTATTAGCTGAAATCAATGGCGGAGGGGACACATGACTGATCTAGAGCGCATGCAGGGCATCATGGTTCGGGGGATCCAGCAAGAGCAAAATGGCGCGCACGTCGTCTGCACAGACCCCAAGACCGGCACCACGTTCGTGGTCCACCCCGGCGAGACCATCGGACGGGCCCTGGGGCGGGTCAAGGCGCGATACCGGCACGGAAGTCGAGAGGTGAAGGGGTCCCAGAACTGATCCGTCGGCGCCGCAGTCCGCTGGGCGCCGCTGGTTGGAATCCATGTCGCTCTTTACAGTCGGGGAGGTGGTGGAGATCACCGGCGCCAGAGTCTGTTCAGGCCAAGACCAGCGGAGGCCGCGGGTCGGCATCCGGCGGGTGTGCACGGATTCGCGCGACGCGCGACCCGGAGATCTCTTTGTCGCGCTCAAGGGGGAGCGCTTTGACGGCCACCAGTTCGTGGAGGCGGCGCGGCAGCGTGGGGCGATCGGCCTTGTGGTGGAGAACCGATCCGGGATCACCTCGGTCGCGAAATCGCAGGCGTCCGGCAGGCCCGTGCTTCTGGCCGTGCCGGATACACTCCTGGCCTATCAGCAGTTGGCCGCACACCACCGCCGACGGTTTCGGATACCGGTCGTGGCGGTCACCGGCAGCAACGGCAAAACCACCGCAAAGGACATGGTGGCCCATGTCTTGTCTGAGCGGTGGACCGTGCTCAAAACCGAGGGCAATTTGAACAACCGCATCGGGGTTCCCCAGACGTTACTCGGGCTGCGCCCGCGTCATCAGGCGGCCGTGGTGGAGATGGGCGTCGATCACCAGGGACAAACCACCCGGCTGGCCGAGATCGCCCGCCCGACGGTCGGCCTCATCACCAATATCGGGCCGGATCACCTGGAATTCTTCGGCACCGTGGAGGCCTCCGCCCGGGCCAAGGGCGAATTGTTGGACCTGCTGCCGCCGGACGGCGCGGCCGTGCTGAACGCGGATGATGCCCATTTCGGGTATCTCGCCTCGAGAACCCGTTGTCGGGTGGTGTCGTTCGGGCTGTCCCGGACCGCGGAGGTTCGAGCCACCGAGGTGGTGGCCGATCCGCGCCGCGGCACGACGTTCCGGTTGACGCTTCCCGGCCGGACACGCCGCGCGCGCGTGATCCTGCGGGCGCACGGAGCCCACAATCTGTCCAATGCCCTAGCCGCGGCGGCGGTCGGACATTGCTTGGCGCTGAGCGGCGCGGTGATCGCGCGGGGCTTGGCCCGTTTCAGGCCGGCCACGATGCGGTCTCAGGTGCGCCGGTGGAGAGACCTCCGGATCATCAACGATTGCTACAACGCCAATCCGGCCTCGATGAAGGCCGCCATCGACATGCTGATCCACTTGGGTGCCGGCGGCCGCACCATCGCCGTGTTGGGCGATATGCTGGAGCTGGGCCCGAAATCCCCGGCTCTCCACCGCGAAGTGGGGGCGTACCTGGCCGAGCGTGGCGTCGGACACCTCATCTTGTGCGGGATGCTCGGACGTGGCTTTGCGGACGGGGCGCGAGAGGCCGGCATGCCACCTGATCGGGTGCAGGAGGCGCCGGACGCCATGGCCGCGGCCGTGACCCTCACCTCGATGATACGTGCGGGTGACGTGATCCTGGTGAAGGGATCGCGCGGGATGCGGATGGAGCGGGTGATCGAGGCGCTAACAGAAAGAAAGCGA
>JBOHOM010000031.1:0-3914 GCA_050731075.1 Nitrospiraceae bacterium | reverse complement strand
GCTCTCCGTCATGCTTTGGCTCCTCTGTACCGTTCCCGGCGGGCTGAACGGCTGGTGATGAGACCGCTTCGGACGGTCTCACTGTGCAGCGAAACGAGTCAGGTAGTGGCGGAGCACCGCTCGATCGCGCTCGCGCCAGACCACGGCGACGTGGAGCTGCTCGAGATACTGATCGCGCGTTTTCCCGCCGAAATCAATCTTCCGCTCGGCAAAAAAGGCCACCACATCGCGTTCGAGCTCGGGAGTGGCCAGTCCGGTCACGCCCTCGCACAGGCGACGCAGCCCGCTCTTCGGATACATCCGGTCCATCGTATCCCAGTTCGCCTTGACGAAGTTCCAAGCCCGCTCGCGTCCGTACACGCTCATCAGCAGCGATCGGATGACGAACGGCGCGTCCTGCGTGCGGATCTCCCCGTTGATCGTCCGGGCGAGTGTCTGATCGAGCAGGGCCGGCGGCTGGAAGGCGGCCAGGGCGTAAAGATAGCGCCGCTCTTCCTGCGGGGTGGCCGCCGTCCGAAAGCGATGGAGGAACTCATCGTATCGCGCCGCATCGCCCGCGTGGGCCAGCACCGCGATGAGCGCGGGGAGCACGTTCGGATCAAGCGCGCCCGGATGACGATCGGCTCCGTCAAGGGCATCCTCGGCATAGAGCTCGGCGGCGCGGGCCTGGACGGCGCGGTCATTCCCGATCGTGCCGAGGGCGCGGAGCAGCTCACCCCGGAGCTGCCGGATGAGCTCGCTCTCGCCCGGCCGAGCGACCCAGCCCAACTCGGCCACTGCCGGTCGGATCCGATCGCGCACGAGCGCCTCGAGGGCCGGCCGATCGGAGGGACCGATGATCCGGTTCAGCGCATGGAACGAGTCGATCAGGATCGCCCACACGTTCTTGTCCCGGTCGGCGCGCAGACGGGCGGTCAGCTCGAGGTAGTCGGAGAGCGGCATCAGTCCGGCCACCGCCGCCGCCCATGCATCGTTCACGACGTTGAACCGCTCGATCGCCGGCAACCCGCCCGGCATCACACGCAGCAGGCGTTCCAGAAGCGCGGGTCCGTAGCGCACGCGATAGAACCCGTGGCCGCCTTCGTTCACCAGCGCGGATTCAAAGCCATCCGGCAGGTCAAGTCGCGTCTCCGGCTCCGTCAGGAGTATGCGGTGCGTGCGGGACTGCCCGCGCGCCGTGATCCGGATCAACAGAGGGGCATGCCACCGCTGATCGCGCTCGTTCTCCGGGTCCCCCGCGCCGAGGGAGGAGGGGAGATAGGTGAATCGCTGCTGCGCGATGCGTAATCGAGAGCCTCGGGTGGGGTCCTGGTCGAGATCCACGTTGATCAGGGGGTACCCCGGGCGGAAGATCCAGCCCTGCATCAGGTCCGGCACCGGCTGTGTCGCCGTGCGTTGGAGCGCGGCCCACAAATCCCCGGTGTCGGCGTTGTCGTAGGCGTGCGTCCGCAAATAGTCGCGGACGCCGGCGCGGAAGACGTCGGGGCCCAGGTACTGTTCGAGCATCCGCAGCACCGAGGCGCCCTTCTCGTAGGTCAGCACATCGAACATGGCATCGGCGTCATGCGGTGCGCGGACGGGATACTCGATCGGCCGGGTGCTGTGCAGCCCGTCGACCGAGAGCGCAGCGGCCCGCGAGAGACTGAACGTCCCCCATCGCTGCCAGTCAGGCTTCCAGGCATCCACCGCCAGCATGCCCATGAACGTGGCAAAGGCCTCGTTGAGCCACAGCCCGTTCCACCAGCTCATCGTCACCAGGTCGCCGAACCACATATGCGCGTTCTCGTGCGCGATCACATCGGCCACGCGCTCGAGTTCCCCGTGAGTCGAGGCCTGCCTGTCAACCAGGAGGGCGTTTTCACGAAACGTGATCGCCCCCAGGTTCTCCATGGCCCCGGAGGCGAAGTCCGGAATGGCGAGCAGGTCCAGCTTGTCACCCGGGTACGGCAGGCCGTAATAGTCCTGGAAAAAGCGGAGCGACTCGGCCGCGACCTCCAGCGCGAACCCGGTGAGGTGGCGTTTCCCCGGTACGCACCAGACCCGCAACGGTGTGCGGCCGACCTGAACGGCGTCGGTTGCTTCCAGGTCGCCCACGACGAAGGCGAGCAGGTACGTGGACATGCGGATCGTGTCAGCGAACCGCAGCACCTTCTTTCCGCCTTCGACCCGTTCCGAGATGATGCGGGTATTGGACACCGCGGTCAGGCCGGGATCGATCACCAGAGTCACGGAAAAGACGGCCTTGAATGCCGGTTCGTCCCAACAGGGGATCGCCCGACGAGCGTCTGTCGCTTCGAACTGGGTGGCCGCCAGGACGCGGGGCGCGCCGGTCTGATCCTTGTAAGTGCTTCGGTAGAAGCCTCGAAGCTTGTCGTTGAGGATGCCCTTGAACGCGATCCGCAGACGCCACTCGCCGGGCCGGAGCGTTTCCGGGAACCGCACCCGGCCACGCTCTGTCGGCTCGTCGAGCTCCACTCGGCCGTCAAAAACGCGGCCCTCCTCGTTCTCGATCGCCGCCTCCGACATCTCCAGTTCAGTCGCGTTCAGCACGATCTCCGAGGTCGGCTCATGCACCATGACCGTGATGATTTCGACACCCGCAAAGACGGAGGTGGTCAGGTCCGGGACCAGCCGGATGTCATAGCGCGTGGGCACCACCTGGCGCGGCAGCCTGTACTGATCCATGGTCCTCCTCACGCTATCGGCTCACCGCTGTCTGAACCTGGACCCCCTGGGGAGTTCCGACGAGCAGGACTGTCGTCCGGCCCACGAAGAGCCCGTTCTCGACCACGCCGGGAATCCGGTTCAGACGGACCTCGAGGCCGGCAGGATCCTCGATCCGGTCCACATGAAGGTCCAGGAGATAATGCCCGCCCTCCGTCCTGAAGATGTGTCCCCCGCGCTCCCGAAGGACGGCCTTCCCTCCCAGTTCCTCAACCCGGCGTGCGGTGCTCCGCCACCCGAAGGGCTCCACCTCGACAGGCAGCGCCACCGGATGACCCAGGACCGACGCCCGCTTGGTGTGATCCACGATGACGATGAACTGTCGAGCCGCGGCCGCCACGATCTTTTCTCGCAGGAGCGCTCCGCCGCCGCCCTTGATGAGATTGAGCTCCGCATCAACCTGATCGGCGCCGTCGATCGCCACGTCGATCGTCCAGCCATCCGCGGTCTCGAGTAGAGGGATGCCGTTGTTTTTCGCCAACTCGGCAGTTTCCATGGAAGTGGGCACCCCTCGAATACTCAGCCCCCCTCGGACCCGCTCGCCCAACGCCAGAATCATGAGTCTCGCGGTCGAGCCGGTGCCCAAGCCGACCACCATCCCGCCGCGGACATACTGCACCGCCTGCTCCGCCGCCGCTTGTTTGAAGGCCTCCAGGTCACTCATCCGGTGGTCAACCCCCTCCCCTCCACGCTCCCGGCTCATTCAATCCACGTACCAGTGCCATTTAATTCCCCGTACGGTGCCACCTTGGAAGGAGAAGGAAACCGAAGAATTTTCGTCTTGGTACACAATTGCGCCGCCTTGAGACTTGTGCGGTTCACCTAAGACAGTCCGGACGCGATCTTGAGAAACACCGACCTTCAGCCCCCATTTCATATCAAAATTGTCCCGAGTGATCGCTAAACTCATAAACAGGTCGCGCGGCTTCTTTTCATTCACTCGGTACACGACCAGCACCAGCCCATTGTACATTAATGTATGGACCTCATCGGCCTGGCCCGCCACGTGCCGATTCTCATACTTCTCGATTTTTTCCGAAAGAGGCTGCCCCAGGTTGTCTTTGACCTCCTGAATGGTTTGGCCCAGTTTAAACTCCCATCCCGAATGCAGGAACTCGGCACTCTTGTCCTGGGCCCCCTCTTCGACGGTGGGCCCCTGCGTCTCCGGGGTTTTCCTCTCCTCGCAGGCG
>JBOHOM010000030.1:0-11779 GCA_050731075.1 Nitrospiraceae bacterium | reverse complement strand
TAAAACGGGCAACGGGCACCCCGGACGAAGGCTCATCGCGCTCCGTGGTACCACCCTGATTCGGTGCCCCGCTTCGACGAGCAGCCGGGCACCCTTCGTTTGACCCTTCACGGGGGTCAGGCGGAGCCTCTTACTCGCCCGCTGCGTCGGCCCATTGCAACAAGAATGCAATGGGCACCCCGCGCAACAGACACCCGGCTTCACAGGCCCGGCTCCGAGGCGAGTTCAGCGGCCGACGGGCTGGTTCGCACCATGTCCCCTGCGGAGCAGTGGACGCCACCAGCTCTCTCCGTTCCGTCGGGAACGCCTACTACTCCTCTTCTTCGCCGCTCTACTCTTTCCTCTCCAGCACCGGTTGATCGGACCCCGCCCCCCGCCGATGGCCCACTGCCTTGACGAGGAGGCTCAGCCCCTTCTCAACGACTCCCGACACCGCATAGCCCGCGAACACGACGAACAACATCACTTGGGGCCACGCCGCGATCAGCATCAGCGAGAGAATCGCCCAGACCAGGTAGTTGAAATGGCGACCACCGCGGAATTTGAGATCCTTGAAACTCCGGTACTTGATCGTGCTCACCATCAAGAATGCCAGCGTCAGGGTCATGATGAGGATCAGGAGCGGTTTGACCTCCGCGCCCATCCGCACGATGTGGTGGTCGAACACCACCAGCGTGGCGATCACGCCGGCCGCGGCCGGAATCGGAAGGCCGGTAAAATTCTTGTTCTCGGTGGTGGCCGCCAAGGCGTTGTACCGTGCGAGTCGCAGCGCCCCGCAGGCCACGAACGAAAACATGACCGCTGAGCCCAACATGCCCTGCGCGCTCAAGGCCCAGGAGTAGATCAGCAGTCCCGGCGCGACGCCGAAGGACACGAGGTCGGCCAAGGAGTCGTACTCCACTCCGAACTGGCTGGTGCTGTTCATCAAGCGGGCCGACTTGCCGTCCAGCACATCGAAGATCAGGGCCACCAGGATGGCGACGGCCGCCGCCACGTAGTTGGCGTTGAAGACGGCAAGGATCGAAAACAACCCGCTGAACAGGTTTCCGGTAGTCAGAAGATTAGGGATCAGGTAGATCCCTCGTTTCCGTTTGGGTTCTTTCATCAGCGCCGGCCGCATGACGACTCCTCGTCGCGCAACTCCGCGAGGACGGTCTCGCCGCCCTTCACGTGATCTCCGACCGCAACCCGCACCTTGGCCCCGAGGGGAAGATACATGTCCACGCGCGATCCGAAGCGGATCAGACCGAAGCGCTCACCGCAGGCCACCGCCTCACCCGGAAAGGCCCAACAGACGATTCGCCGGGCGAGCAGCCCGGCCACTTGGACGCAGAGCACCTTCGCGCCCCCCGCCGTTCGTATCAGGAGGCCGTTCTGCTCGTTTCGCAGCGTGGCTTCCGGCCGGTTGGCCGCCAGAAAACGACCGGGCTGATAGACGATGTCTTCGATCGTCCCGTCGCACGGAATGCGGTTCACGTGCACGTCGAAAATGCTCAGAAAGATGCTGACCCGAGTGCCCCGATCCTTGAGAAACCGCGGTTCGTACTCTTCATGGACCGCGAGGACGCGGCCATCGCCGGGCGCCACCACGGCTCCTGCCGTCCGAGGCGCGCGCCGTCGGGGGTTCCGGAAAAACCAGGCCGTCAAGAGCGTCAGTGTGCCGAGAACAACCGCGGGGGCGACCCAGCCGAGCGACCCGGCCAGCACCGCCAACCCGCCTGCCGCGGCCACGAACGGAAGCCCTTCCCGGACAATTGGAATGCCGACTGCTCGATCTGCCATCCGAACCCGCCCTCCGCGCCGGATCGCAACCCGCTGCGTCAGTTCTTGCTCTTATCCACGAGCTTGTCTTTTTTGAGCCATGGCATCATGGCCCGAAGCCGCGAGCCCACCTCTTCAATCGGATGGGCTTCCCCTTTCGCCAGCAGAGCGTTGTACACCGGGCGATTCGCCTGGTTTTCCAGCACCCACTCCCTGGCGAACCGGCCGCTTTGGATCTCGTCCAGAATCTTCCGCATCTCGTTTCGCGTTTCTTCCGTGATGATCCGGGGCCCTCTCGTCACGTCGCCGTATTTGGCCGTCGTGCTGATCGAGTAGCGCATGTTGGCGATCCCGCCCTCGTAAATCAGGTCCACGATCAACTTGACCTCGTGGAGGCATTCAAAGTACGCCATCTCCGGCGAATAGCCGGCGTTCACCAGCGTCTCGTAGCCCGCCTGGATCAGTGACGTCAGGCCTCCGCACAACACCACCTGTTCGCCGAACAGGTCGGTCTCGGTTTCTTCCCGGAACGTGGTCTCGATCACGCCGGCCCTTCCGCCGCCGATCGCGCTCGCATAGGCCAGCCCGACCTGCCGTGTCGTCCCGCTGGGGTCCTGGTGAATCGCCAGCAACATCGGCACGCCGCTGCCCTTCGTATATTCCGATCGTACCAGATGCCCCGGTCCCTTGGGCGCCACCATGAACACGTTGACCGCCGCAGGGGGCACGATTTGCCCGAAATGGATGTTGAACCCATGCCCGAACGCCAGGCAGGCTCCATCCCTGAGGTGGGGCGCGATGTCTTTTCGGTAGATCCCACCCTGGGCTTCGTCGGGAGCCAGCAGCATCACGATCTCGGCGCTTTTGACTGCGTCCGCGGTCGGCATGACTTTGAGCCCGCTCTTTTCCGCCTTGAGCCAGGAACCGCCTTCCCGAAGCCCGACCACCACGGGGATCCCGCTGTCTTTCAAATTCAGGGCATGCGCGTGGCCCTGGCTGCCGTACCCGATGATCGCCACCTTCTTCTGGCGGATCTGCCCCAGGTCCGCATCCTTGTCGTAATAGATATTCATCGACGACTCCTCTTCGTCGCAGGCACTAGGCTATCGGCTATAGGCTATGGGTAAAATCCTCTGGCTACTCTTGCCTATCGCCCATTGCCTCTAGCCTATTCTTTAGCCACCCGCTTCGGCTGAGTCACCGCGGGCCGAATCGGCTCCCGTGCGATGGCGACCCGACCGGTTCTGATCAGTTCCTTGATGCCGAGCGGTTGCAGCAGGTTGATGATCGCCTCGATCTTCTTGAAACCACCCGTGATCTCGATCGTGTACGTCATCGAGGTCGAGTCGACCACGTTCGCGCGGAAGATATCCGCGATCCGTAAGGCTTCCGCCCGATCTTCAGGCTTCGTATGCACCTTGATGAGCGCGGTCTCGCGCTCGACGAACTCGCTTTCGTTGAGGTCCACCACCTTGATCACATCGATCAGTTTGTTGAGTTGTTTCACGATCTGCTCGATGATCCGGTCATCCCCCGAGGTCACGATCGTCATCATGGAGGTCGAGGGGTCCACCGAAGGGGCGACCGACAGACTCTCGATGTTGAACCCGCGCCCGCTGAACAGGCCGGCCACCCGTGACAGCACCCCGAACTTATTCTCGACGGTGACGGAAATGATGTGTTCCATTTGTTAAGCGA
This sequence comes from Nitrospiraceae bacterium, assembly GCA_050731075.1. GTDB lineage: Bacteria > Nitrospirota > Nitrospiria > Nitrospirales > Nitrospiraceae > 40CM-3-62-11. The sequence continues at coordinate 8,320 of JBOHOM010000030.1, read as the reverse complement.
ATAGCGAACAGCAAATAGCCAATAGCTCAGAGCTGCTCGCTGCTAGCTGTTGGCTACTCGCTGTTTATTACGCCGTCAGCACCGTGTCCTTGTCTTCTCCGACCACCTGCGCACCCGCGGCCTGCTTTTTCTTAAGCTCCGGCGGATCCGCCAGAATCATTTCATGGTTGCAGCCGCCGGCCGGAATCATCGGATAACAGTTTTCGTACTTGTCCACCGGCACATCCACGATCACCGGCTTGTCCGCTGCCAGGGCTTCCCGAATGACGTCATCAATCTCCGAGACCTTGGCCGCACGCAAGCCCACCGCGCCATAGGCCTCCGCCAGCTTGACGAAGTCCGGCACCACATCCAGATAGCTGGACGCGTAACGCCCCTCATAGAACAGGTCCTGCCATTGGCGCACCATGCCGTGATATTGGTTGTTGACGATGAAGACCTTGACCGGAAGCTTGTTCACGACCGCGGTGGCCAGCTCCTGCATGTTCATCTGCACGCTGCCGTCGCCCGCGATGCACAGGACCAGCCGGTCCGGAAACGCGGCTTGTGCGCCCATGGCGGCCGGAAATCCGAACCCCATGGTCCCCAGCCCTCCCGACGTGAGCCAGCGGTGCGGCTTGGCCAGCGTGAAGTACTGGGCCGCCCACATCTGATGCTGACCGACATCGGTGGACACGATCGGATCCCGATCCCTCGTCAGTTCGTAGAGACGTTTGATCAGATGCTGCGGCTTGATCGGGCCTTGCGCGTCCTGCTCATAGGTGAGCGGGTGCGCCCGCTTCCACTCGTGAATCTGGTCCCACCACGGTTTCCTCAGCTCTCTCTGTTCGCCGTTCACGGTCGCGCGAATGATCTGGTTCAACTCCCGGAGCACGCGTTTACAGTCCCCGACGATCGGGATGTCCACATTGACGTTTTTCCGGATGGAGGTGGGATCAATGTCAATATGGATGACCTTGGCGTGGGGACAAAATTCGGAGACTTTGCCGGTCACCCGATCATCGAACCGTGCTCCCACCGCGATCACCAGGTCGGAATAATGCACCGCCATATTGGCCCAGTAGGTCCCGTGCATCCCCATCATGCCCATCGAGAGCGGGTGCTCGCCGGGGAACGCACCGAGGGCCATCAGCGTCATATCGACCGGGATCTGCGTCAGCTCGGCCAACTCGAGGAGCTCCTCGGAGGCTCCGGAGAAAATGACCCCCCCGCCCACGTAGAGGATCGGCTTCTTGGCCTTCACGATCGCCTCGGCCGCCTGCTTGATCTGCCACTTGTTTCCGTCGTACGTCGGGTTGTACCCTCGGATCGACACGGAGCCGGGATACTTGAAATCCGTCTTGTTCATGGACACGTCTTTCGGAATGTCCACGAGCACCGGCCCCGGTCGTCCGGTCGTGGCGATGTAGAAGGCCTCTTTGATGGTCACCGCCAAATCATTCACGTCCTTCACGAGAAAGTTGTACTTGGTGCACGGCCGGCTCAAGCCGATATTGTCGGCCTCCTGAAAGGCATCATTCCCGATCAGGCTGGTCGAGACCTGGCCCGAGAAGCAGACGAGCGGCACCGAGTCCATCGAGGCATCCACCAGCGCGGTGACGATATTGCTCATGCCGGGCCCCGAGGTCACCAACGCCACCCCGGGCTTGCCGGTGGCCTTGGCGTACCCTTCCGCCATGTGCCCCGCCCCCTGCTCGTGCCGGGTGAGGATCACATCGATGTCCTTCTGCTGGTGAAGCACATCGAAGATCTTGAGGACGACTCCCCCCGGCAAGGCGAAGAGGGTCTTCACCCCCTCACGCTTGAGGCATTCCACAAAAATTTCTGCGCCCGTGAGCTTCATGGCTCATCCCCCATGCATGGGCCGTCAACCGAACGAATCTTGCTGAAAAACAAAGGGAATCAGACGCGAATACTATCACTAGCCTCGTTTTCAAGTCAACTAGGAATTACTTTCCGCCGCCGATCTTTATAAATTTGTCTCCCTCTGGATGTTGAGAGATCCCGGGCAACCCGTGTACGGTACGATCATCTCAGTTCCGGGAGCTCCGGTCAGGCTGTCTCGATTCCATTGACGGCGAGGGCCGGCTCAACCACGGCAGGTGCGAGAATGATTCAGGTCACGATTCTGTCACGGCGCCAGTGCGAGCTGTGCGACGTCGTACTGAGCATGGCTCGACGCCTGCAGGCCGACACGCCGTTCGGCTTGAACCGCGTGGACATCGAGGCGGACGCGCAGCTCCTGGCTCGCTACGGGTCCCGTGTCCCGGTGGTCCTGATTGACCAGGTCGAGATCGGCTCGGGGGCGATCACGGAAGCGGACCTGCGGCGGGCGATAAAAAGAGCGCGCTGGAGGAGCCCTATAAGCCGGATTCTGTCCCGCCTTCGTCCGCCTTCGCACTAGGCTTCAGCGGACTACGGCGGGGACGGCCATTTCTCTAGAGCTCGAGTTACCCCGAGCCTCAAGCGACCTACCCGAGGACCTCGGCCGGGCCAGCCGCGTCCGAGACGAGAACGAGTCGCGTCTCGGTCGTCCTCCTATTTGGTCTTGCTCCGGGCGACGCTTACCGTGCCGTCCATGTCACCATGAGACGCGGTGGGCTCTTACCCCGCCGTTTCACCCTTGCCTGATCCGAGATGAGGTCGTGCGTTGCGTCCCCTGCACGCGCCTCGACTCGGCCATCGGCGGTCTATTCTCTGTGGCGCCGGTGTCGGATCGCTCCGCCTGGGCGTTACCCAGCACCCTACCCTTGGAGTCCGGACTTTCCTCCCGCGGCTGAATGCCCGCGGGCGACCACCCGGTCTCCTCCAGTGCGCCTCGTGAGTATACCTGTACCTCCTCCATGCTTCAAGTGGCCCTTACTGTCTTATTCTTTCCCCCCTAGCCCGCACGTCCCGCGCGGCCCATCACCACCTTCAAGCGAATTGACCGGGCTCCTGTGGTCTGTTAGATTACCCGCCCCAGCAGACCATGTCCGCTCATCTCACGCGCAGCGCGTCGAACTCCCAGGATCCCAACGTGGACAGCGGCCGGATCGGCATCGACGAATCCGGGAAAGGGGACTATTTCGGCCCCCTGGTGATCGCGGCGGTCCACGTGACGCCCGAGAGCGAGCCGGACCTCCGGCTGATCGAGGTGCGTGACAGCAAGCGGATCTCCGACGGCCGCATCCTGGAGATGGCCCCGGACATCCGCCAGGTCTGCAAGCACAGCGTGGTGGCCATCGGCCCCCAGCGCTACAACGAGCTCTATGCGAAGATCAAGAATCTGAACCGGCTGCTGGGCTGGGGACACGCCCGGGCGTTGGAAAACCTGCTCGAACAGGTGGACTGCGGTCTGGTCATCGCCGATCAGTTCGGGGATGAGCGGTTCGTGAGGAGCGCGCTGCTGGAAAAAGGGAAGCAGGTGCGCTTGATTCAGAAGCCGAAAGCGGAAACCGACCTCGCGGTGGCCGCCGCGTCGATCCTGGCCCGCGCCGAATTCCTCCTGCGACTGAAACGGCTGTCGGAGGATGTGGGAACTTCCCTGCCGAAGGGCGCCTCTTCAGCGGTGGAGCTGGCCGCGCGGATGGTCGTGAAGAAACACGGGAAGGAACGGCTGTCCACGGTCGCGAAGATGCACTTCAAAACGACGCAGGCGGTCTTCGCGGAAGGGTGAGGCTGCTTTCTCTTACGCCGTTTCCTGCATGTCGTCGGCCGCGTTTTCCAACGCTTCAGGGGTCGGGGTCGGGACCGTCAGCGGCTCCCCATCCCAATAGAGAATCCGGTGGCAGTACGTGCAGGTCTGCAGCTCATCCGACCGCTTCACCTCGGCGACGAGCTGGGGAGGGAGCTGAAGCCGGCACCCGAAGCAGGTCCCGTTTCTGACCGGGGCGACCGCAAGGTCCTTCCTGGCAGCCTTCAGTTTCGTGTATCGAGCGAGCAGGGCCTTGTCCAGGAGCGCTCCCGCTTTGCTGCGCTTCTGATCCAGTTGGGCAAGTTCCGCCGCCAAACCGGCCGATAGCGCCTCCAGCCTGGTCTTCTCCTGGGTGAACAGGCGCTCCGCCTCGTTCGCCCTGACCTGCGCCTGTTTGGCTTCCTGCTGACCCTTCTCGATCCGCTCCATGAGCGTGAGGATCTGCTCCTCGATCTCGCCTTTTTTCTTGTTGGCCATCTCGATCTCAAAGAGGTGCGCCTGGTACTCTTTGTTGGTCTTCAGCTCGGTGAGCCGCGCCCTGAGTTTCTCAACCTGCGCCTCATGAATCTCCAGGTCGCGCTCACGGTCGCGTCGCTGCTTTACCAGCGTCTCGCCCGAGGCGCTCATGTCCTTGAGTTGCTGGGCGGCGTTCCTGAGGGGGGCTTCCGCGGTTTCGATGAGATCGGGGATTTTTTTCTGTTGCTCCTTGATTTCCATGATCCGGAGATCAAGGGCCTGAAGGTCGATCAGCGGCTGAAGCTGAGGGTTCAACAGTGCCTCTGTTCCATCATCGTGCTCGGCTTACGACGCGTACCGGACGGCTGGTGGGCCCACCAGGACTCGAACCTGGGACCAGCTGATTATGAGTCAGCCGCTCTGACCACCTGAGCTATGGGCCCCGTAGGTTCTCCCGCCCTGGCGGCTCCGCCAGACGTATGACCGGGAGGCCAATTCTAAAACCGTCAGGGGACCGGTGTCAATCGAAGCCGCTCGCTCCATCACTCCGCCCGACGGCATTACAAGCTTTCGACGAAGCTTTTGAGCTTCTTGCTTCGACTCGGATGACGCAGCTTGCGGAGAGCCTTGGCCTCGATCTGCCTAATCCGTTCCCGTGTCACCTCGAAATCCTGGCCGACCTCCTCCAGCGTATGATCGGTGCTCTCTCCGATCCCGAACCGTTTCCTGAGGACCTTTTCCTCCCGCGGCGTGAGCGTCTCCAGCGCATTGTTGATCTGACGTTGCAGATCGTACCGGATCGCCGCCTCCAGTGGAGAAATGGCTTTCTTGTCCTCGATGAAGTCGCCCAGGTGGCTGTCCTCCTCTTCGCCGATGGGCGTCTCGAGCGAGATCGGCTCCCGGGCGATTTTCAGAATCTTGCGCACTTTATCCAGCGGCAGATCCATCCGCTCCGCGATCTCTTCCGGGGTCGGCTCGCGCCCGAGCTTCTGGACCAGATGGCGCGAGGTCCTGATGAGCTTGTTGATCGTCTCGATCATGTGCACCGGAATCCGGATCGTCCTCGCCTGGTCGGCGATCGCGCGGGTAATGGCCTGCCGGATCCACCAGGTGGCATAGGTGCTGAACTTATAGCCGCGTTTATACTCGAACTTGTCCACGGCTTTCATCAGGCCGATGTTGCCTTCCTGGATCAGGTCCAGAAACTGGAGTCCGCGGTTGGTGTACTTTTTTGCGATGCTGACCACCAGCCGGAGGTTGGCCTCGACGAGTTCGGCTTTGCCTCGTTTCACCTTCTCGGCCGCCAGATCGAGGTGGCGGACCGCCTCCTTGATCTCATCGGCGGACACCAGCGCTTCCTCGGTCTCGAGGCGACGGATACGGCCTCTGGCCGCCTGAAAGATCTTCTTGATCTCCTGCAGGGTGTCCTCAGAAAGACCGGTCTTGCGGCGGACCGCCAGAAGATCGCGACGGCTCCGGCTGAGCCGCCGGAGCAGGTCCATCCCCGCCTCGCCGGAGACGCTCAGCTTCCGCTGGCACTGTGCGATCTCCCGTTCTGCCGCGCGGATCTCCTGGGCCAGATCTCTGACGCGCTGCACCATCCGGTCCTTCAGGACCGCGTGCAGGTTGATCAAGTCCATTTTCTCGACCACCTGCAGTCGAATGTCTTTGATCTGCTGTTTGAGCCGATGCTGCCTGGCGGGTTCGCTTCCGCTCCGCCGGCTCTTTTCATACAACGCCATGAGGGACTTCGACAGCTTGCGAACCTTGTTCAGCGCCTCGAACGTGCGGTCCCGGAGCTCCTTGTCGTCGCGTTCCGTGACCTCCTCCTCGAACTCCTCCTCGTAGGCCGACACGATCTCCCGGATGTTGATCTTATCGGCCTTGAGCTTGTCCCGCAGCGACAGGACGAACTGGATGCCCATCGGCATGCCGAACACGACGGACGCGATATCCTTCTTCCCTTCTTCAATGCGCTTCGCGATCTCAATTTCGCCTTCCCGACTCAACAGGGCGACGCTGCCCATCTCTTTGAGGTACAGCCGGACGGGGTCGTCGGTCCGGCTGAGCACGCCCGGAGTGAGATCGATTTCCTTCTCGCCCTCCTCCAATTCCTCGCTCTCCGGGGCCTCCTCGGCTGCCTCACCGCCGTCGGACATCTTCTGCGCGCGCTCCCCTTCGGAGGCGTCGACGATCTCAATGTCCATCTCGCCGAAGATGGTCATGAGGTTGGAGAGCTGCTCGGACGACACCATGTCGGCCGGCAAGGTGCTGTTCAGCTCCTCGTAGGTCAGGTAGCCTTTCTCCTTCCCGCGCGAGATCAGCTTCTTGACTTCACCGAGCAATTCTTCTTTGGCCATACGATTCCCTACTGGCTCCGGCTCGGCGGCGAAAAATGCGATGGCAGGGACGGCGGGTCGGCCTTGCTCACGCGCATGGCGTTCACTTGCGCATTCAACCGTTGCGCCTCTTCCGTACGCCCTTCCTGCTCGGCCGCTCGGAGTCTGATGATCAGCTCTCCGAACGCCAGTTCGCGCTGTTTCCGGTTCAGCGTCGCCAGGCACCCCTGCACGTAGGCCGGGATGTCGTCATAATGCCGCTCCGACACCGACAGCTCCGTGGCGACCGGCCCGCATGCCGGATCGGCCACCGCCTCGTCGAGGGTCTCCCGGACGAGGACACGACCATCCTGGTCCAGGTGCCGGTGCGCCATCTCCACGATCCGGCGGCAGGCCGGCACCGAGAAGGCCTCGGCGTGCAACGCTCCGATATCCGCCGGACTCAGGTGTCCTTGCAGCAACAGGTGGACGAGGTCCCGTTCTTCGGGGATTCCCTTGAAGCGGCTGTCGTCCGCCGTCGGGCCCGCAGTCCGAACGGTCCTCCGCTCCTCCTTCGGCAGCAGTTCCGGGTAGCGTTCGATCAGACGCTTCTGGCTGATCCCGAGTCGTTCCGCCACGCGCCGGATGCACTCCTCCTTCTCGATTCTGTTGGCGGTTTTCTGAAGCACGCGCAGGATCTCGTCCACGCCGCGGATGCGATCTTCGAGGGCTCCCGATTCCGCGCTCTGCAAGCTGTGCTCGACCGCGAAGTCCAGCAGGGTGGGCGCGGACTGCTGGAGTTGCAAGAACGAGTCAGGCCCATGCTTCCTCACGAATACGTCCGGATCCTCTCCGGCCGGGAGGGACACGACCCTGACCCCGATCCCGCTATCCACGAAGAGATCCAGGGTCCGCAAGGCCGCCCGCACGCCGGCCGGATCGGGATCGAACAACAACACCACTTTCGTGACGAAGCGCCGGATCGTCCGGACGTGATCGGGCGTCAAGGTCGTGCCGAGCGTGGCGACGACGTTGGTGATCCCGGCCTGATGCAGCGCGATCGCATCAAAGTAGCCCTCGACGATGATCAACGTGTCCTGACGGCTCGTCGCCTCTCTCGCCCGCTCCAACAGATAGAGTGTCCGTCCCTTGTTAAAGAGGGGGGTATCCGGCGAGTTGAGGTACTTCGGCATCCCGTCCCCGAAGATACGGCCGCCGAAGCCGATCACCTTCTTGCGGAGATCGCAGATAGGCAGCATGATGCGCGAGCGGAACCGATCGTAGTAACCGGCTGCCTCCTGTGATGTGCGCCCCGCCTGCTCCCTCGGCACGATCAGCCCGGCCGAGAGCATGTCTTCTGTCGTGTAGCCCTCCTTCGTCAGCCGGCGCAACAGGCCGTCCCAGGAGTCCAGCGCGAAGCCGAACCCGAAGGCCTCGATGGTCTCCTCCGTCATCCCCCGCTCGTGGAGATAGGCCAGGGCGTCCTTGCCGGTCTTGGCGCCACGCAAGTTGTCCCGGAACCAGGCCGCCGCCACGTCATTGAGTTGTTCCAACCGCTCGCGGTCGTGGGAGTGTTGCGCCGGTCTTTCTCCTTGGACGACCGGCACCTCGACGCCGGCCTTGCGGCCCAGCTCGCGCACCGTGTCGGGGAACGACGTGCCTTCGATCTTCATCACGAAGGTGAACACGTTGCCGCCGACCCCGCACCCGAAGCAGTGAAAAATCTGGCGGGAAGGGCTCACCGTGAAGGACGGAGTTTTCTCGGCGTGGAAAGGACACAGGCCTTTCAGGTTCTGCCCGGTCCTGGATAAGGCCACGTAGCCGGACACCACCTCGGCGATGTCGGTTCGTTCCTTGATGTGATTGATGA
>JBOHOM010000029.1:0-24859 GCA_050731075.1 Nitrospiraceae bacterium | reverse complement strand
CTCCAGCACAGTCACAGCTCGGGTACTCGGGGCGACAGTTCTTGCCGCCGTCTCGACTCTGGCGAGTTGCGCGTCCGTGCCGGAGAAGGCGGAGCCTGTCCTCTTGAGACGGGCTCAGATGCATATGGGAACGCTGGTGACGATCACGGCGGTGGCCCGGACGCAGGCCGCCGCCCAGGCCGCCATGACGGCTGGTTTTCAAGAGATCCGCCGGCTGGAAGAGTTGCTCAGCACCTGGATACCGACAAGCGAGCTCTCGCGTGTGAACCAAGCGGCTGGCCGGGAGCCGGTGAAGGTGGGTCACGAGACCATGATGCTGGTGAAGCGATCGCTGGAGGTAGCCGGCCTGACAGCGGGGGGCTTTAACATTGCTATAGGACCAGCCATTGACGCCTGGGGCTTTTACGGACGCTCACGGATTCCTGAGGTATCAGAATTAGCGGCCCTCCGCCCTTTGGTTGAACTCGAGCAAGTCCGCCTTGATCCAATCGCCGGGACAGTCTATCTGGCGAGACCCGGGATGCGGATTGATGTGGGCGGGATCGGGAAAGGTTTTGCGGCGGACCTGGCCGTTGAGGTGATGAAACGCGCGGGTGCTCTCGGCGGAGTGGTGGCGCTCTCGGGAGATATGAAGACGTTTGGCCTCGTGCCGGACGAGACGCGCTTGGTGTTCGGTATCAAGCATCCGCGGAAAGAAGGAGCGATCTTGGCTCGTGTGGACCTTCAGGACGAAGCGATCTCCACGGCCGGCGACTACGAGCGCTTCTTCGAGCGGAACGGCGTACGGTATCACCACATTTTGGATCCCCGGACGCTCCAGCCTGCCCACGGGTGCCAGAGCGTCACTGTCATTGCTTCCGAGGGCACGCTCGCGGACGGGCTCGACACCGGAATTTTTGTGATGGGTCCCCAGCGAGGCATGGAGCTGGTTGAGAAGCTTGCCGGGGTCGAGGCGATTATTGTCGATCAGGCAGGCCACATTCTTGTCTCGTCCGGCTTGAAGGACAGAATTCAAATTGTCCAGTAGGCACACTGAGCAGGTTCGGGCCAGAGTGAGAGCTGCGAATGAATAGAATCTGCCGAGCATCCCAGGTTCTGCTCATGCTGCTGCTGGTCGGTACTGTCTCCTGTGATCTCCGTGAGGGCGCGTATTTCCAGGACAAAGTCAATGAGGTCACGCAGGAGAAGGTGGCCAAGCGCTATGGATACCCGCATAAGACGGAGGCGCTGCAGAACGGGGGGGAGACGTGGACCTACTACGACCGGGGGAGCGGAACGGCGAGCTACACCGGCTACGCGACAGGGACCTTCTGTCGAGCCTACGTACTGACCTTCGACCAGGAGGGCGTCCTGCGCGACTGGACCCAGCAACAGTGTCGCAACTGATGGTGAACCTTGTCCGGGGGCCTCACCGGACCTATCGCTCCAGTCGGTAACTGATCGGCACCTGCACGACCACCTGGGGCTTCCCTAAGGGATGCTTCAGCGTCAAAGGGGACGCGAGCTTCAGGACCTCGAGGGCATCTTGATCCAGTACGGAGTGCCCAGAACTCTCTGAGACAGCCAGCTCCAGGAGATGGCCGTCCTCTTGGATGACCACTCGCAGCACCACCCTTCCTTCCCACCGGTTCATCCGCGCCAGGTGGGGATACCGCTTCAACTGCTCAACCCTGCTCCAGAGCGCTTCAGCCAACCAGCCGTAGTCCGTTTTCGCGGCCGTCATCGGCCGGGCCGGGAACTCACGCACCGCCGCCCGACTCTCCTCCACGACCGGACTGGAAACCACCGTTGGATCGGGCGGGGAGGGCGGGACCGCCTCGGCGCTCACCGCTGGGGTAGCCGGCGCTTCAGCCTCCCCGACCACCGGGGGGCCTTCCGGGGTGGGCGCGGGCTCGATTGTCTCCACCGGAGCGACCTGCTGCGGTCTCGCGACGGCTTGAGCGGAGCGCTCAACCGTCGGGGTGGCCTGCACGGGTGTCGGCACGACCGGGGTGATCTCACTCACCTCCTGCCTCGCTTCTTGGCGGATCACCTGCTGCACCGGTTTGGTAACGGGCTGCGGCTCGACCGGCTGCGCCACCGTCGGGGTCGGCTCTGCTGGGGATGGTCCTGGCGTTCCCGCGTGCTCAGGTGCCTCGAGGACCGACACATCCCATCGAAACGGCTCCGGTTGGGGAGCTAGATGCAGGTCTGAGACCAGCGTGATCGCCGCACCGACGACGGCGCCATGGAGGAGCACGGAGAGCATCCAGCCCTGCAGGTACCGGAAGCGCTCGCCGCCATGATACAACGGCAGGGTGTTCACAACCGTGCCACCTCCAGGCTGACCTGTCGGAACCCCAGGCCACGGATTTCATCCACGACCTCGACAAAGCGCTCCAGCATGGTCACGCGATCCGCGCGCACGACCACCGGCGAATCCTTGGGGTGGGGAGTCAGCAGGATTCTTAATCCGTCGTCGGAAACCTGTTGCTCATTCATGAACAGGCGGCCATCCGCCGTCAAGGTGATCACCAAAGGGACATCCCGGCGGTCCCCGGCTTCCTTCGCCTTAGCCAGTTCCACCGGAATTTGTCCGGTCGTGATGAACGTGGCGGTGGTCAGCACGATCACCAGCAGCACCAACATCACATCAACGAGCGGGATGACGTTGATCTGGTCCATCTCACGCTCCATGGTGCACCTTGTATAGCGTCATCAATTCAGTGACTCGACGGCGGAGCACGTTGTTCATCACCACGCAGGGGATTGCCACGAGCAAGCCAACCGCGGTGGCTTTGAGCGCAAGGCTCAGTCCGATCATGATCGTGCTGACGGCAATCGCCCCGGAGGTCCCCATGGTATGGAAGGTCAGCATAATGCCGAGCACGGTCCCCAGCAGGCCGATGTACGGAGCATTCGCCGCCACCGTGCCGATGACGACCAGTCGCTTAGTCAGGGTCATTTCACACAATTGCTGCGTGGGGAACTGGGTCAGGTCCACGCGGCGGTAGAACAGCCACCGCTCCACCGCGACCGCCACCGACCAGACGCTCAGAACCAGCAATAATCCGATCACCCCGTAGTCCACGACCGATTTCAAAGCTTCCATAGTCAGCACACCTCGCGCGTTAGGACCCGGACCGGATTCAATCACTCGGAACTTGCCAATACGGCATGATACCCGGAACCCGGATCGACCTGTCAACCGGAAACTGCCTTGTGTCGCCCGGACCGAGCGGGGGTTACCGGTCTGGTGGCCGGACGCGATCCTGCTCGAAGAGCACGATATGGGTGGCGATCACCTGAAGCTCTACCGGGGTTCCGACCGGGTAGACGCTGGTCGAGACCTCGCTGCTGTGCACCACCTGTCCGGAGGGCAGCCCGATGGTATACAGATTTTCGGACCCCCGAAACTGCCTGGCCAGGATCCGCGTGGCGCCATTCGCCAGTGGAGCGATGTGCACGTCATCCGGGCGGATCATAACCACGACTCTCGTCCCACCGTGATAGCCGACCTGGTTCGGAAATTCTCCGATCTCGGTCACCACCTTCCCGTTCTCGACGATGCCTGGGATGAAATCGGCCTGGCCCACGAAGTCCGCGACGAACGGGGTGGATGGCGTGTGGTAGATTGCCTCCGGCGTGTCGAACTGCTCGAGACAGCCGTTGTTGAGCACTGCAACGCGGTCGGCTAAGGCAAAGGCTTCTTCGTGGTCGTGGGTAACCAGGATGGCGGTGGTCTTGGTGCGCCTCAGCAGGTCGCGCAGCTCTTCCCGCATCTTCCCGGTCATGTCAGGGTCCAGGTTGCTGAACGGCTCGTCCAAGAGCAGGACCACCGGTTTCTGGGCGAGGGCTCGGGCGAATGCGACGCGCTGTTGCTGGCCCCCTGACAACTCGTGGGGGTACCGTTGTTCGAGACCGGTCAGCCCGGTCATCGCCAACATCGCGTGCACCTGTGTCGCCCGTTGAACGGAGGGCAGGTCCCTGAGTCCGAAGGCGATGTTCTCGACTACACGCAGGTGGGGGAACAGCGCGTATTCCTGAAAGACCATCCCCACGCGCCGCCGTTCGGTCGGGAGCAGAAGCCCCGGCGCTGAGGCCAATTGTCCCTCCAGGTAGACTTCACCTCCCACCACGGGTTCGAACCCGGCGATGACTCGAAGCGTCGTGGTCTTCCCGCATCCGGACGGACCCAGCAGGCAGAGGATTTCTCCCTCGCGGACAGAAAAGGACACATCCGAGATCGCTGGACGCCCGACCTCATAGGCGCACGTGACCTTGCGGAGCTCCAGGACCATCGGACGGGTCCCTTCATCCGAGGCAACTCCCCCCACCGGGGCGGCGGTCTTCCGGTCGTCACTGATGGGCCTCATCCCGAGACCTTCTTTCCCTTCATCAGGCCGCCCGCCAGTCCTTCGATACCAGCAGCAAAAGGGCCGGCAGGGTGATAATCACGATCAGGAGCGCCGAAGGCGCCGCAAGCTTGTAATACTCCTCGCTGGCCTCGAGCCAGACCCGGACGGCCAGGGTATCGAATCCCACCGGACGGAGCAGCAGCGTGGCCGGCAATTCCTTCATGCTCTGGAGGAACATGAGGACCCACGCGGCAGTGAAACCGCCACGGACCAACGGCAACGTGACCTTCCGGAATGTCCGGACCGGTCCAAGACCGAGACTCCTGCCTGCCTCTTCCAAATTCGGCGTGACCTGCTGAAGGGCCGGCTCCATCGTCTGCAATCCTGCCGGAAGAAAATGCACGATGTATGCCACGATCAGGACCACGGCGGTTCCATACAAGAATGGGGCAAGATGGGAGAACAGGACAAGGAGCGCCAGGGCCCCCACCGGTCCCGGCAACACATAGCCAGCATAGGCGGCCTGCAGACAGAGCACATTCAGCCTCGACGGCCATCGGCTCGCAAGATAGGCGAGGGGGCTCCCGACCAGTAGGGCGAAGGTCGCCGCCAACCCGGAGAGGAAGACGCTATTCCAGATGAACCCCAGAAACCGGCTATCCACCGCGCCCTCCGCGACCGCGGACATGCTCCAGTGGATCAGCAAGAACGCCGGCACGCCAAACGCAAGGCCGAACACCACGATCATGTACAGCGTGATGAGCCCGGTACCGAGCGGCCCGCATGGTTTTCGCGCCGGCGTCCGGTATCGCCCGGTCGTCTGGTAAAAGCGGCTCCGTTCTCGGAACCAGCGTTCGGTGACCAGGAAGATGAGGGCAAACAGGACCAACAGCAGACTCAGCACACCGGCGGCGGCCTGGTCGTACCGGCCGGTGATCTGTTGATACACCGCATACGTGAAGGTCTGGAAGCGCAGGAGGGAGACTGCCCCGAAGTCCGAGACCACGTAGAGGATCACGAGCGACAGACCGGCGACAATGGCCGGACGCAGCAGGGGCAAGGTCACCGTCAGCATCGTGCGCTGGCGAGAGGCGCCGCAGACCCTCGCCACTTCTTCATAGGACAGGTTGAAGTTCTGGAGGGCGGCCCTGGTGAGCAGGTAGACAAACGGAAACGTGTCCAACGTCATCACCAGGGTCGCCCCCGCGTAACTGTGTGGCGAGAACACGCGCCCCTCCGGTCCTGTCCAGATCTGCCAGAGCTGCTCGACCGGCCCGCCTGCGCCGAGCAAATAGGTATAGACATAGGCGAGCACGTAGGTGGGCATGGCGAGGGGGAGGACCAACGCCCATTCCCAGACCTGCCGGCCGGGGAAGCTGTACCGGACCACGAGCCAGGCCATCGAGACGCCCAAGGCAAACGTGCCGGCCGAGACGCTGACGGCCAGCGAGACGGTGTTGAAGAGCAACTCGGGGATCCGCGTATTCCACAGCCGGCTCCAGACCACGGAGTCTGCGGAGAGTGCGAGATAGACGATGTACATCAGCGGCCCGCAAATCAGCCCCGCGACTCCCAACGCCAGGAAGGAGATGGAGGGAGGGACCGTCTGGCGGGCTGCTGTCGTCACGGATGTTACCGGAGGCCTGCTTGTTCGATGAGCGCCATCGTCGGCTCCCGGAGCTCGGCGAGACGCGCCAGCGGAACCATGGCGGCGCGGAAACTCTTTCGTTCTGGCAAGGCAGGGTCGGCTTTCACTTCGGGGTGCAAGGGGTACTCCTTGTCCAGATCCGCGAACATTTTCTGGCCGGCCTGTGATACCAGAAATTCCACGAGCAGCTTTGCTGAATCAAGGTGGCTGGTGTGCCTGACCACCCCGATTCCCGCGACATTCATGATCGCGCCCATGCCTCCTTCAAACTGGTCCGGCATCACCGCGGCGATGGGCGCCTGAGGTTGGGTCGCCAGGTGCCGGTAAATGTAATAGTGATTAACCAGCCCCATGGCGACCTGGCCCTTCGCCACCGCCTCCACGATTTGGGAGCTCTTGCCGTACACATGATTTCCGGCGTTCGCCTTGAGACCCTCCAGAAAGCGCCTGGTGCGCTCGTCGCCGTACACGGCTCTAATGACCGATACGCCGGCCTGGAGGTATTCGCTCCCGGCGTTGGGGATGGCGATTTTGTCTTTCCAGCGTGGATCTGCCAGGTCTAGGATCGACTTCACATCGTTCGGCTTCACCAGCGTGGTGTTGTACACCACGACCCAAAACCGTCCCGACAGACCGAGCCAACTGTTGTCTGGAGCTCTGAACTGCGCCGGGACGGCCCGCTCGATCTCCCTCATGGGCAAAGGGCGCAACAGCCCCAGCTCCCGCGCGCGCTCCAGGCTGCCGGCGTCATTGGTGATAAACAGGTCGGCCGGTGTCCGATCCCTCTCGACTTGTAGGCGGTTGACGAGTTCCGTGGTTCCTGAGGAGAGCAGGTCCACCGCGATGCCGGTCTTGGCCTGGAAGGCATCGAGGACCGGTTTGATCAGGCGCTCCGCGCGGCCCGAGTAGACGACCAACCGGTCAGCCGGCTCGCTGTAGGCCGCCGTGACCAGGATAGCGCCGATGGCAGCCGTCAGGGTCAGCAGGCGAACCGGCCAATCCGGGCGTCGAGTGCTTCGATACCCGCAAGGCTCACGGACGACCGGGCGCTCGTCGTCACTTCCGGGCATAGGATTCCGACTGGGTGAAATTGAAATTGAGTTATCCTCTCAATAAGGTATCAAAAAAAGGGCGCCGCCGTCAATGGCGGCAGCTCGAACACAAGCCGTACAGTTCCAATTTGTGGGTCTGGATGGTGAACCCATTTCGGCGGGCGACTTCCTCCTGGAGGCGTTCGATGTCGCAGTTCTCAAATTCCACGATCTTCCCACAGGCCGTACAGATCAGGTGGTCGTGGTGCCCCTTGTGAGCGACGTTGTCGTAATGAGTTTGGGCGCCGAAATGGCGCGCCTGGGCCAAGCCCGCCTCACAGAACAGGTTCAAGGTCCTATAAATCGTGGCCAGGCCGATGCGAGGATCCTTCCTCGAGAGCGAGCGGTACATCTGCTCCGCGGTGATGTGCTCCATTTTGAGGAACATGTCCAGGATATGCTCACGCTGGCGGGTCAACTTGAGCTGATGCTTCGCGAGGTGGTCCTTCAGTACGTTGATGTCCCTCAGATGTTTGCTCATGGCGGCAGCCATCGGGTCACTGATAATGAATATTAAAACCAAACGGGGAAGCCGGTCAAGCGGGACTCTCCTCAAGGCCCAGCGCGACGCTGGAGCGAGGGAGGGCATGGCCGGATGAAAGGGAACCGTGCGTTTGACTGGTTCCGCATCGACGGTCTATAGTCTTGAGCAGCAGGAGGAAGCTCGACAGCACGGGATGTTGCCCAGGAGGTCTGGGATGGCGACGCGACAGATGCAGAACTTTATCAATGGGACCTGGAAAGCGGCGCAGTCTGGTGACAGGTTCGAAAGTCGGAATCCGGCTCATCCCGGGGAACTCATCGGGGTCTTTCCCCAGTCCGGAACCGCCGAGGTCGAAGAGGCAGTCCACTCGGCCAACCGGGCCCAGGAGAGCTGGCGTGCAATGGGGTTGGTCAAGCGGGCCGAGTATCTTCTTCGGGTGGCGCGATTGATGGAAGAAGACATCGAGCCCCTGGCGCAGATCATCGCGCGCGAAGCCGGCAAGCAGGTGAACGAGGCCCGCGCCGACGTCGTGGAGGCGATCCACACGGCACAGTACGCCTTCTCGTTCGGGCATCTGGGTCAATACGGACGGGTCCTGGGGGATGAGGTGCCGAGCAAACGATGCTTTGAGATCCTGGAGCCGCGCGGTGTGGTCGTGGCCATCACGCCCTGGAATTTTCCGGTGGCGCTCCCGTTTTGGCTGACCGGGCTGTCCCTCGTTCTGGGGAACTGCGTCATCCTGAAGCCCAGTGAGTATACGCCGATGTGCGGGGCCAGGATCGCGGGCTATTTTGAACAGGCCGGAACACCGGCCGGCGTGTTTCAGGTCCTCCACGGCGCGGGCGAAACCGCCGGGGCGCCCTTGGTCTCCCACCCCGGGACCCATGTGGTGCTGTTTACCGGGAGCTACGGCGTGGGTCTTCGGATCAAACAGGAAGTGGCCAAGCATGCGCACAAAGTGTGCACGATCGAGACCGGCGGCAAGAATGCCGTGCTGGTCATGGAGGACGCGAATCTGGACATGGCGGTCACGGCCAGTCTCCTCTCGGCGTTCAAGACCGCCGGCCAACGCTGCGTGACCGCGGGCCGGTTGCTCGTGGACTCCCGGGTCGTGGAGCGGTTCAGGGACCGGTTCGTGGACACGGCCAAACGGGTCAGGGTCGGCGATCCCCTCGACGAAAAAGTCTTCTATGGGGCCATGATCAATCAGCAGGGCGTGGAGAAGGGGCGGCGATTCAATGAGATGGCGCGCAAGGAGGGATTCGAGGTTCTGCTAGACCGGAACACCGAAGCGCCCCCGACCGCGGATGGCTACTGGCTGAAGCCGTTCGTCTACGCCGGTCCCTGGCGGAGTGACAGCGTCTGTCTGACTGAGGAGGCGTTCAGCCCTCACGTGGCCATTGTGCCGGTGCGGGGGGTCGAGGAGGCCGTGGCGGTCTACAACGATACCAGGTACGGGTTGTCCGGCGCCATCATCACCGAGGACTACCGCAAAGCGAAGTATGCCGAAGAACACATGCAATGCGGGATCTTTTACTGGAACCTCCCCTGCATCGGCGCCGGCGTACGGTTGCCTTTCGGGGGCGTGAAGCAGTCCGGCAACCTGATCCCCTCAGCCGCGGGACTGATCCCCGTTCTCACCCATCCCAAGGCGGTGACGTATAACTTGGACACGACCATCGTGATGGCGCAGGGCCTGAGCGCCGACGTCAAATGAAGGTCAAGGTTAAGGTTGAGGTCAAGGGTTCCGAAAAGACTTCACCTCAACCTGAGCCTCAGCCTTGACCTCTCTGAGAGCGATGCGCAAACCCCACGACATCATCGTTGATCGCGCGCTGCTCGTGTACCTCCTACACGTGGCCGAGTCCTTCGGCCGCGCTCAGGACAGGCCGCACGGCCTGATGAGCGACGTCAAGCTCCAGCAGCTTGCGTTTCTCTGCGAGCTCAAGTTCTTCGACGAGCGCCTCCGTGGCTTTCACTTCGAGTTCTTCCGGTACGCCTATGGCGCCTTCAGCAAGGACCTGGACAACGACCTCCTCTCACTGCGGCGCAAAGAGCGGGTGGAGAATTTCACTCCGACCGAGAGGGCGACGGAGGCGCTGAAGCTCGTGGAGGAGGCGGCTCAGGCGTCCGAACCCGGTGGCCGGGTGCTCGAGATGCTCCACGCCGTCACCACCACCTATGCGTCTCAAGATAGTGATGCGCTGACCAAATCGGTGGAGGCCGTCACGCTGATCCTGCCTGATCAGCCGATGCGGAACCTGACGATCAGAGAAATATCCTTTCATTCCACACTCTTGGTCCCGTCCCGGATCGAGGTGGATGCCGCCTTTGAAGTGTCGTCCGCGATGCTCGCGCGCCTGAGCGCCGCCCTCGGATACTAGGCGGCCTGACGAAAGGGAAGGGCCGTGTGTCGGCATCGGTGTGCGAGGTGATAGGGGCCGCCTTCCAAGATCAGGCAGCCCCGGTCTGTCTCTGCGATCCTCTGACCACCCGCCTCCGTGCCCTCACAGGCGCCCCTGGCGACCTCCCGGTTACCCGGCGGTCGCCTCGAGGAGAAGCTGCGAATCGACCGGAGTCAGTGCTTCGAGCGCCGTCGAGATCCCATGCCGGGAGGCGGCGAGGCTCTCGAGCTCTGACTGTTTTTTGAGAATGAGATCGTCCACCAGCGAGGTGAGCTGCTCAGCCGACTGATCACGTTCTCTGGCAATGCGAGCAAGCAGACTGCGCAGGCTCGCCACGTCCTGCCGGAGCCCCGCGCACACCGCATGCAACTCTTTGACTTCCTGGACCGACGACTCCAACTGCTTGTCGCGAGCGGCCAGGTCGGACTCCAGCATGACTTGGCGCTCGGTGTTCCGTTGCGAACGGTGGTGCAGCATCTGAATCAATTCGGTGATGGACTTCAGCTCGCCGGGATTCAAGTCCGGCTGCCGAGGCAAGGCTTCATCGCCCTGCAAGGCCTTGCCAGCCAGGTGTAACCACTCCATGAAAAGCATGAGCTCGCGCAAGGGTGAAGTGCCGGCAGGGACCGCACCGTTTCCTTCGACCGGCTTCGTGTCCGCGGTCTCTTCCGACACGACCTGTTGCCCGGCCGCCGTCACCTGGCGCTGAAATGCCAGCAGCGCCGCGACGCAGTGCGGGCAGAAGGGGAGTTCCGGAGAGGAACACGAGCACTCGGTGATCAAGCTTCCATTCTCAAGAATGATCCGCTGTTGAAAGGACCCCGAGTCATCGAGGACTTCCGCGACGATCGTCTGGTCGTCGGCTTCGAGGATTTTGACGCGATCCGTCGAGAGGTAGTGAAGGCCGACCTCAAAGGCCGGGACGGGAGCTGCCGCCTGCAGCACATACGGGTAGATCTGATCAAGCTTTTGCTCGGTGCACTCAATGTTGTTCCGCATGGGGTTCCTCCATTAGGGGTCGTCATGGCGAAGGCGCCGATCGTCTGTCTGACAGTGGTGCAGGCTCCCAACGGGTCCCAGGTCGTGTTTCGCCCGACGGTGGAGGCCGTCGCAAGGCGCCCCGAATGGCTCCGCGAGCGTGGGTCCAGGACCGGACTTGTCGACGCTGAGAGGAAGCGAGGGCAAGCTGGGAGCTGGCCTTGGGGGTGGTCGGCTGAGCGAAACGATGACGAAAATCAACGAGCCCGTCCTTGGCAAAAAAACGTCGAGGCACTAGATATAGCATTTGAACACCCCTGTCAATACCAAATTTAGTGGTCAAGGCGAAGAGTACCCGCAAGAATGCCGGGATCGGCTTGAACGGCCACCCCCGAGGTCCCTCCGGCTCGTACCCCACCCGCCGGAGAAATGCCACTCAAGGGGAAGAAGGGCGAGCCGGAGCCCGGAGGGATGCTGAGATGGGCGCAAGGGAGGTGTCCCTCCGAGGGACGCAACGGGAGGGCGTCGCATGAAAAATCTGGTCTTGCCTGCGATCGAAGCCTATGCGGAAGGGCATTCCGCCGCCGAGTCAGAGGTCTGTCGGGCGCTCAGGGAGGAGACCGACCGGAGTATGGACCTTCCGGAGATGGTCGTGGGACCACTGGAGGGTGCCCTGCTCAAGGTCATGGCCCGCCTCGTGCGGGCCACGCGCGTGCTGGAGATCGGCACGTTTACCGGTTACAGCGCGCTCTGCTTGGCTGAGGCGTTGCCGGCGGAAGGTCGGGTGCTCACGTGTGAGATCGATCCCGACGCGGCCGCGATCGCCGCACAGTACTTCGCGAAGAGTCCGCACGGGAGAAAGATCGAGCTGAGAATGGGACCGGCCCTGGAGACCCTTCGATGCCTGACCGGCCCCTTTGATCTGATCTTCATCGATGCGGACAAGGCCAACTACCTGAACTACTATCAGCGGGCGCTCGAGCTCGTCGCGGAGACCGGCGTCATTCTGATCGACAACGTGCTCTGGTCCGGTGAGGTGCTGCGTAAGCCGCCGCCCGACGGCTCGACGGCGGTCATCCAGGAGTTGAACCGGATCATCGCGGCGGATCCGGGAGTGATGGCCGTGCTGGTGACGATTCGGGACGGGGTGTTTGTCGTGAAGCCGACAAGCGACCGCAAGAAAACTTCTTGACGGGAGTCCGGTCGGCTGCTATACGCCCGAAGGACATGATGAGACCTGCTGATCTCACGGCGTATGGTGCGCTGGTCGTGGCGGCGGTGGTCTGGGGCGGCTCCATCGTCGGCCAGAAGGTGGCGCTCGGGTCCTTCTCGGCGGTCGAGGTGTCGGTCCTGCGAGGGCTCGGCGCGCTGATCATCTTGATCCCCCTCTGGCGGTGGCAGGAGGGCGGGAGCGTCAGGATCTCGGCTCGGGATGCGGGGGTGTTCGCCGCTCTGGGGCTGGGCGTGCTGGGCAATCACCTGCTGGTCCTGTTCGGCTTACGGTACATCGGGGCGGCGGAGGCCGGCGTCATCATCGGAGCCAGCCCGGCCATCACCGCATTTCTGTCCTCCCTACTGATCCGGGACGTGCCGTTCCGGTCCGTGGCGGCAGGCTGCGCCGTGTCGTTTGCCGGCGTCGCGCTCGTGTCGGGCGTAGCGGCGGAGGGAGTGACCGGTGAGCAGCCCTGGTTGGGCGGGACGCTGGTCGTGCTCGGGCTGGTGAGTTGGGCCCTCTACACCATCGGCGGCCGACGCTCGATGGAGCGATTCTCGCCGCTCACTGTGAACTGGACCAGCCTGTTGTCCTCCGTGCTGTTGCAGATCCCCCTGCTGTGGACCGACCAGAAGATGGTCGTGGACGGAGCGGCCTCGGTGTCGGTGGGAGGGTGGATCGCGCTGGTCTATCTGATTGTGTTTGCCACCGCCCTCGGGCAGCAAGCCTGGCTGTATGGGGTGCGTGGGATCGGCCCATCCCGCGCCGGCATCTTCGGGAACCTCATCCCGGTTTCGGCCCTCCTGCTCTCCGCCGTGATCCTCAGTGAACGAATCGAACTTCGACACCTGGTCGGAGTCGTCCTGATCTTTGCCGGGGTGTGGCTGGTGTCGTGGCAATCCGCACGAGTCCCGGCACGGCGGAGCGGGTAAAGCAACGTGCGAAAACAGGTAAGTTGTTTGACCGAGGTGGCTATTGCTGCTACCATTCCTCGATGAAACAAGGGCATCGCTTCTGGGCGAGCCCCGCCGTCCGGCAGAGCTGAGTGGTGCATTTTCCGAGGGAGTGACTGATGGCGAACGACGTTCTGACCGCGCCTCCCCTGGTCAGGGAGGCCCATGAAAGCACCGTCACGGCCGATGCCCCGAATCGAGTCCATTTCGTCCAACAGCAAACCCTCATCACGGTCATCCTGAGTTATCAGCTTCTCTTCAGCCCCTCCCATGCCCCCGTCTCCGGGATCAAAGAATATGTGATCCTGGGGCTGCTGTTCCTGATTGTCGGCCTGATGGTGCTTCCGGCCCGTGTGGTAGAGGCCACGTGGTTCCCCGTCACGTTGGCGCTGGGGGACACCCTCATTACCACGTACATGATCTATCTGTCGGGCAATGCCACCTCTGATATGTATCTCACCTATTTCTTGATCATCGTGATCGCCTCGACCTGCCGCACGCTCGCCCAGATGTTAAGCCTTTCGATCGTCGTGTGCGGAATGTATACCGCGATGGTGTACATGATGAGCGTTGGGGGAGAAGAGGTCCCCTGGGAGAGCCACTTTCTCCGGATCCCGTTCCTGTTGATCATGGCCACCTTTTACGGGCTGACGACGGAGAGGGTGCGTAAGGTCAGCCGGGAAAAATCCGACCTCCTGCTTGAGCGCAATGCCCTGACGAAGTACGACCCCCTCACCGGCCTGCCCAATCGGCGCTTGTTTACGGACCTGCTGGACAAGGCGCTGGAGCGAGCGCTCCGTAACGATCAGTTGGTCGGCGTGCTCGTGCTCGATCTTGATGACTTCAAGCGAATCAATGACACGCTCGGACATACGATGGGCGATCTCCTGTTAACGGCGGTCTCGGCGCGGCTCACCAGTTGCTTCCGGAAGAGCGATACGGTTGCGCGGTTCAGCGGCGACGAGTTCGGCGTCATCCTGGAGAATATCTCCTCGCCGGACTATGCGGCACGTGTTGCGCAGAAGTTGCAGGCCGCCATGGCGCCTTCTTTATCGCTGGGCGGCCACGAGGTCGTGGTCACGGCCAGCCTCGGGGTCTCGGTGTATCCATTGGATGCCAGTGATGCCGACACGCTGATCAAAAATGCCAACACCGCCATGAACCATGTCAAAGCGCAGGGCAAAAACGCCCTCCAGTTCTTCAAAGCGGATATGAACGTTCGAGCTGTGAAGCGGCTCTTGTTGGAGAACAAACTCAACAAGGCGCTCGAAAGCGAAGAACTCTTCCTGCACTACCAACCGCAGTTGGATCTCAGCACAGGGCACATCACCGGCGTGGAAGCCTTGGCCAGATGGCAGCATCCGGACCTGGGCCTCGTGCCCCCGACTCAATTTATCCCGGTGGCCGAAGACAGCGGCCTCATTGTCCCGATCGGTGAATGGACGTTGCGGACGGCCTGCACTCACGCGAAGGCGTGGCACGATGCGGGGTACCACGGGTTGATCGTCTCGGTGAACCTCTCCGCTCGTCAGCTGACCCCCCAATATGATCTCGTCCAGGTGGTGGCGCGGGTGCTGCGGGAGACGGGGCTGGATGCCCGTTTCCTGGAACTGGAACTCACCGAAGGCATGATCGTGAACACCTCTGAGTCGACCCTGACGACCCTGCACGCGTTGAGAAAGCTCGGCGTTCGGCTCTGCGTAGACGATTTTGGCACGGGGTATTCGTCGCTGAACTACCTGAAACGCTTCCCTCTGAATACCCTCAAGATTGACAAGGCCTTTGTCCAGGACTGCACGACGACCTCCGATGGTGCGTTGATTACCAAGGCCATCGTCGCCCTGGGCAATGCCCTCAAGATGAAGGTGATCGCCGAAGGGGTTGGAAGCGATGACCAGATCGCCTTTCTGCGTGAGAACGGGTGTGTCGATATCCAGGGGTTCGCGTTCAGCAAACCGCTGCCCCTCGATGAGGTCACGGATCTCTTGAAAAAGTCACAGATCCGGTCCGCCCAATGAAGGCGTGAGGATCCTGGTCGTTGATGAGTCGCCGGAGAACAGGGCCCCGCTCAACTCGACCCTCGCGCGGTACCGACGAATCACACCCAGACAAAGCGAGACCGCATGTGCGAGGCCGATGAGGCCATGTGTCGGGCCCAGGACGCGGGCCGTCCTCGCCTCCGCATGGGGCGGGCGAGCCGTCGTCCTGCTTCCCGTGACGGCCGCAGAATGGCATCGTCTCCAGTTTGATTTCCGTCCCGTGGATTCCTCCGGCGTCAGCGTGTGTAAAGGAGGCAGGGCATCCCAAGTTCTATGGTGTCCTACGAAGCCACAAGGTTCGAAACGCAGAGTTCGGAGCCCGCGGACGGCCCCATTCCCGGATATGCGTCTCCTCGGTTCCAGGTCCTCCTGCTCCAGACCCTCGTGTCCGTTGTTCTTTCTTACGAACTGTTGTTCAGCAAAGAGGCCGGTCTGTCCGGTGGGAGTGGGCTCTTTGCCATCCTGTGCCTATTATTGCTCACGGCCGGTCTGACGGTGGTTCCGGTCCGGGTGTTGTGGACCCCCTGGTTCACGGGCGCGTTGGCGCTGGGCGATACGGCCCTCACGTCCTACGTCATCTATCTCTCCGGGAATGCCAGCTCCGACCTCTACCTGTCCTACTTCACCATCATGCTGCTCGCCGCCGCAACTCATACGATGAAGCAGATGTTCCTTCTTTCCATTATCGTGTGCCTAGCATACGGATTGCTCCTGTACTTTGACAGCCTCAGAGCCGGTGGGATCTCGGAAGGTATCCTTTTACGGATTCCGCTTCTGCTCGTCATGGCGATCTTTTACGGGGTCACCACGGAGACAGTTCGCAGAGCGGGGCAACAAAAATCACACCTCGTCGATTTCATCGTCGAGCTGAGACGGGCTGAGGACGAACTGCAAACAGCCAAGGAAGCGGCTGAAGCGGCTGCCCGTGTCAAGAGTGAATTCCTTGCCAGCATGAGCCACGAGATTCGAACCCCGATGAATGCCATCATCGGGATGGCCGACCTCCTCTCGGAGACGCCGTTGAACCCGGAGCAACGGCAGTACGTCCAGATCTTTCGGAAGGCGGGGCACACCCTGCTGAACCTCATCAACGATATTCTTGATCTGGCCAAAGTGGAGGCGGGCCGGCTTGAACTTGAAGAGATCCCGTTCGATCTGAACGATCTCATCGAACGAACCACTGAAATGATGGCGGTCACCGCTCGTGAGCGACAGCTTGAGCTGGACTGGCAGGTGTCGCCGGACGTGGCCACCACTTTGGTCGGGGATCCGAACCGCGTGCGTCAGATTCTCGTCAACCTCATCGGGAATGCCATCAAGTTCACCGAGAGAGGCAAGGTCTCGCTGCGTGTCCAGAATGATCCGGAAAGCAAGGAAGCCGGCCGTCTCCGTTTCTCGGTTGCCGACACCGGGATCGGGATCCCGAAAGACAAACTGAGCCAGATTTTCGAGAGCTTTACGCAAGCCGACTCCTCCACCACTCGCAGATACGGGGGGACCGGGCTCGGGTTGACCATCTCGCGGCGCCTGGTGGAACTGATGGAGGGGCAGATGCAGGTCGAGAGCATCGTCGGACGTGGGAGCACCTTCTACTTTTCGGCACGGTTTAAGACTCAAGCCGAGCCGGATCGTTACGCGACCCTCCCGGCGGCAGATCTGCAGCGACTGAAGAGCCTCGTCGTGGACGGCAACACCGCGAACCGTCTCATCCTGAAAGAAATGCTGACGTCCTGGGGTGCGCACGTGAGGGAGGCCGAAGGCAGCAAGCAAGCACTGGCCGAACTCAGCCGGGCGAAAAAGGCGGGAGCGCCGTACGGGTTACTGTTATTTGACGACTCGACGCCGGGCGAGGACGGATTTAAGGTTGCGGAATACGTCCTGAAAACGCTGGGCATGTCGGACATGAAGGTCATTTTGTTTACCTCCGACCACCGGAGCGGCGATCTGGCCCGAGCCAGGGAACTGGGTCTGGCGGGGTACCTCTCGAAGCCGGTCAATCGCTCCGGCCTGCTGAA
Organism: Nitrospiraceae bacterium; assembly: GCA_050731075.1. GTDB lineage: Bacteria > Nitrospirota > Nitrospiria > Nitrospirales > Nitrospiraceae > 40CM-3-62-11. Next base: position 7,696 of record JBOHOM010000029.1, on the reverse strand, counting down.
CGCCATCACCGCGGCCATCGGCAAACCGAAGGCCGCGAGACCGGAACCCTCTCCCATGGCGGGATCGCCTTTCTCGGAAGAGCTGCCCGCTCTGAAAATTCTTCTGGTGGACGACTCCCCCGACAACCGGGTTTTGATCCAAGCCTACCTGAAGAGTACCCCCTGTCAGATTGAGATCGCCGAAGACGGCGAGAGCGGTGTGCAGAAGTTTACTGCCGGACGGTACGATCTGGTGCTCATGGATATGCAAATGCCGGTGACGGACGGCTATTCCGCCACAAGAGCCATCAGAAAGTGGGAGAAAGAACACGCGGTCAAGGCCACTCCGATCATCGCTCTCACCGCGTACGCGCTGAAGGAAGAGATACAAAAAAGCCTTGCGGCTGGGTGCTCCTCCCACCTGACGAAACCCATCAGAAAAGCGGTGCTGATGGAGGCCATCGCCGCGCAGACAGGGAGTCTGAAAACATGACCCAAACATGCGACCCGAACCGAGGCGACAAAATTATCGTCCACGTGGACACGGATCTCAAAGAACTGATCCCCGGATTTCTTAAGAGCCGGAACAAAGACGTCAAGTCACTTCTGGCGGCTGTGGAGCGGAGTGATTATGACACGATCGAGGCCTTAGGCCACACCATGAAGGGGGATGGCGGTGGGTACGGGTTTCACGCCATCACCGATATTGGGGGAAGCCTCGAGAAGGCGGCAGCGAACAAGAATCTCCAGGAGATCCGAAAGTGGGTCAAACAGCTTTCTCTCTACCTTGAATCTGTGGAGATCGTGTATAAATAGACCGGCTTACCGTGGGACCTGGGCACTCACACTGTCAGGCAGGGTCATGAATCGCGCCGCCCTGCAGGACGCACGAGGACTGTATGAGCATCCTGATCGTTGATGACTCGACCGAGAACCTCCTCCTGCTCCAATCGATCCTCCAGACGGGGGGGTACAAAGACCTGCTCACTGCGGAATCGGCAGAGCAAGCCTTTAAGCACCTCGGGATGGATGATTCGGGAGGAGATGGGACGGGTGTCGACCTCGTTCTGATGGATATCCAGATGCCCGAAATCAACGGCATTGAAACATGCCGTCGGATCAAAGAGGTCGAACGCCTTCGGGACATCCCCATCATCATGGTGACCGCTGTCGCCCAGCGAGAGAAATTGCAATTGGCCTTTGCGGCCGGCGCCATGGACTATATCAACAAGCCGGTGAACAAGATCGAACTCCGAACACGGGTCGGCTCAGCCTTGAAACTCAAGCAGGAGATGGACCAGCGCAAGGCGCGGGAGCAGGAATTGAAGAAGAGAACTCAAGAATTGGAACAAGCCCTCAGGGAAGTCAAGGTCCTCCGAGGGTTCATTCCGATCTGCGCGTCGTGCAAGAAGATCCGCAATGACCGGGGATACTGGCAGTTGGTGGAAGCGTACATCCGAGAACACTCGGAAGCCGAGTTCAGCCACGGCATCTGTCCGGATTGTATCAAAAAGTTCTTTCCAGGTGTGGAGCCAGGATAGCACCCGCCAGGCACCACAAGTTCCCGCCGTTGTTCAGTACTCGAGGCCGTGGAGGCCGGCGAATGCCAACCCAGGCGAGGCCGCCCGCGGCGACCGATCTCTCAGAAACCGGCCCCCGATCCCCTAGCCCTGCCTATTCATGACGGTTCGTCGCGAACTCGCGAAGGAGACGCGTGCCTCCCTCGCCATGAACGGGACTGTGAAAGCTTAGCCCGCATTATTCATGAACGCTTCTGCTGCAATCGCGGATCCGCTGCTCCGACAAGCCTGCCAGGAATCTATGCCTACTGGAGGCAAAGTGCTCATCCGCTGCGATTCGATCGAACGCAGCGGTTCAAGCGAAGCTTGGTATGGCGGGCGGGCTCGCCGCTTAGTCGGTCAGCGTATTGTTCACCCGTTGCACGCTGCGGAGCAACGGGTCCCCGATACGCCTCCTCCTCGCGGCGGAGCGCCGGTACCCATTGCGCTTCGTTACAATGGGTGCAACACGACGCGGCTGCGCGATTTCGCGACGAACCGTCATGAATAATGCGGGCTAGGCGCTTTTGGCGTAAGATGGCGCCTGCGGTGGAGCGAGGGGAGGGCATGCTTAAAGAGAAGATAGAAGAGGTGGGTCGGGCGAACCGGGAATTCTACGAGGCCTTCGAAACCCTGGACATCATGCGGATGGATCAGGTCTGGGCCCAACAGGAGTACGTGACCTGTATTCACCCCGGTTGGACCCTCCGAGTCGGCTGGCCCGCCGTCCGCGATTCCTGGGTCCTGATCTTCAACAACACGTTCTCGATGACGTTCAACCTCACCGAAATCCAGATCCAGGTGGCGGGGGACGTGGCCTGGGTGATCTGTACGGAGAACATTACCAGCCGGCAGGGAGAGGCGGGGCTGGAAAGTCGGGTGCTCGCCACAAACCTGTTCGAGAAGGTTGAGGGCCGATGGCTGATGATTCATCATCATGGAAGTCCGGTTATGGGATGAGTCGGTCTGCATGCCCTCAGTGCTCGCAGAACGCGCACACGGGAATAATCGGATGGCGACACTAAGGGCGGTGCTCGTTCGATGCGCGCAGTCGAGGGCATGCAGACCGCTCCCCCCAAGAAAAAGTGTGTGGGGAGAAGGTGCTCGGTGGACGCGCGCAGTCAGGGGCTACCCAGCCACCCGCTCTTGTGATGAAGGGACAAGGGCGCGCAGTGGAGAGAGGACACGCTCAGCCATGAGAAGTGAGGGTGGAAAATACCGGGGACCTGTTGCTACTCAAAGTTCAACGAGTAATGACGCGCGCAGTCAGTGGCCACCCATCGAAAGGCCGACGCAATCAGGAAGGAGCTAACCCGTGCGCGTCAGTGACCTTCCATCCTGGCATCGATTTACGTACACGCAGCTCTACCCTGCCGTTCTCGGGGCGATGCTGTACGACGTTCTGCACATCACCGAGGATTGGGGTGCCTTGCAGCTAATAGGGCTCTCGATCGTGGGGCTGTACTGCGTGGACTATTTCCACCTCCAATGCGATCTGGGGTCCGACCAGCTCCCGCGAGGCAATTGGCGTGATACGGCGCTCGATGCGGCGATCGCGATCGGGGTGGCCTACTGGCAGGCGGCGGACGAGAAGCTTCTCTCGTGTTACGTGGTGCTGACGGTGGTTGGACTCCTGATCCTGGTCTACAACCTGACTCCCGACCGACGTTCGCCCGGGGTCCTGCTTCCTCATGCAGTCCTGGCCGCACTGTTTGCGATCTTGGCGTGGCTCACGACCAGGATTGATGGCGTGACCTGGACATTTGTCACGGCGTCCTGGCTGCCCACAGTGTGGTATGCCGCCTATGTCTTCGGTCTCGCGAATCGAACATTTCGGCCTAGCCAGCCCGCGAAAGCCGGGTCATGACCGGGCGTTGCAGGGGGCGTCAGCGTTTCGAGGGAGGGGAGGGAGGCAATTCTTCAAGCCTGACCGTCGCGGCCCAGTCGGCGGCAAGCGCGTCGCGTTCTTCCATGGTCATCGCTCCGTACTTGTGAAACATCCCCGGTCCCTTCCGCCGCCGCCACTTCACAAAGTCGAGGAAGTGCTCTTTGCATAGTGAGCCGGTCCCTGCCGGCGCATAAACCCGCGCCTTGCAACCATGAATCGAACAGGCCTGCGCGCTCATACGCCAGCCTCAGTCCTGAGTGAGGGGTTCCGAGTGCTGAGTTGTGCAAACTTGCAACTCAGGACAACTCAACACTCAGTTGAATCGTGTCTGCCTGGTGAGAGTATGCCGGACCGGCTTGCCGGAATGCAACGGCGATTGAGCCATGGCTTGACGGTCCGGCGTGGTTTCCGGTATCTGAGTGCTCCGTGCTGATGTCTCTTCGGACCAGTCACTTCACGTTCCTGCTTCTGGCGCTCCTGGCGTTCCTTGTCACGTGCGGTCCTGGCTACCGACCAGGTCTTCCCCCCTCGAGTCCGTTCCTGGCACTTGAGGGTCTCACTCATGGTGTCGCAACGGGAGAGGTGACCAGCAACTCGGCGTTAGTCTGGTTTCGGACCGCCGGCCCGGCGAGAGTGCGGGGAGAATGGGCGCCGGTGGGTTCAGGGACCGGTCGTGATGTCGCGCCCGCCCGGTCCGCGGTCATCGCGACGACCACAGAACACGATTTCACGGCCACGGTTCGCTTGGACGGGTTGGCGCCGGCCACGTCATATCGCTATCGCATCCTTCCAGCGGACGGGGAGGAACAGGCTTCTGTTGTGGAGACCGGTAGTGGACAGTTCCTCACCTCGGCTTCCCCGGATCGGCCTGAGACCGTGACGTTCCTCTGGGGCGGCGACCTCGGAGGCCAGCAGCGATGTCGACTGGAAGGTTCCGGCTATGCCATTTTTGATCGCATGCTGGGGACCCGACCGTCCTTTGCGCTACTGCTCGGCGACCTGATCTACGGAGACGACCGCTGCCCGTCGCCGCCGAACGTGCCCGGGGCCGATTTCCTGGCCTCGACGCTGGAGGGCTTTCGCGCCAAGCACCGCTATCAGCGTGAAGATCGGGCGCTGCAGCGATTCTTGTCCGCTGTACCGGTGTATGCCGTCTGGGACGACCATGAAGTCCGGAACAACTTCTCCGGCCCACACGAGCCACTGATGCCGGCCGGGCGCCAAGCGCTCCTCGAGTACTGGCCTATTGGGACGCCGCCTGAGGACCCGCACCGTCTCTACCGGAAGTTCCGCCGCGGCGCCGATCTGGAGCTGTTCCTCCTCGACACCCGACAGTATCGCAGCCGGAACGAGGAGCCGGATGGGGATCGCAAAACCATGCTGGGGGCGGTCCAGCGGGAGTGGCTCGTGGATGGGCTGACTCGCTCCACCGCAACCTGGAAGGTCATCGCCACGAGCGTGCCGCTCTCCAACCGGAAGGCCGGAAGCGTTGGGATTCCCGGGAACGATAGTTGGGCCCGTGGAACGGACGGGACGGGGTTCCAGACCGAGCTCCGCACGATCGTCCGCACGATCCTGGATCGCCGCATCAGGAATGTGGTCTGGCTGGCGGCCGACGTCCATTACGCGCAGGTCAACGCCTACGATCCGGACGGAGATGGAGCAGTGGACTTCCACGAGTTCATCTGCGGCCCCCTGTCCGCCGCCCCAGTCCAGCCTGTACTCCCCGATCCGGTCTTGCGCCCGAGCACGCTGTATAGCGAAGGGGGATTTTCCAACTTCGGGCTTGTGACGGTGAGCGGCCACCAACTGCGTGTGGAAATTGTGGACGAGGCAGGAACGACCCGCTTCACCCGGACGTTTCGGAGTCAGGGGTCGGCCAGCCAGAAGAATGAGCCCTAGACGGCGTACTTCCACATCTTGCCGACAGGAGTCCCTTGCAAATGTGATGCAGGGCCGGTTACGGTAGAGCCTCAGGAGAGTGGACAAACCGGCGATCACTCGCCACATCTTAGCCGGTAAGATTCTAATTGAAAGAAGGAGAGTCTGACATGGGTGGTCTTATGACGGCGGCGGAGGTCTTTGAGAAAGCACGTACGGCGGCGGCGGCCGCCACCGGGCCCGATGAGCGAGCGCTCCAGATTGATTACCAGGCGCTGAAGGCAACGATCCAAGCGGCGCTCGGCGACCGGAAAGCGGCTTTCATGCATATTAATCGCTTTCTTCCTGAAGGGTACGAGGAGCAGGGCCGGTTTAACCTCCTGCTGTTGACCAGCGGGAAGGTGCTCTATGACATGGTGTTCGGCGATTCCTATTTCCGGTACGACGTGGTCTCGGTCGGCGACCTTGACAAAGTTCAGGTCGTTGACGCCGTCTGGGAGAACCGGGAGAAACGCCAGGAAGAGCCCTTTCTGAGCCTGCGACTGATGCACGCCGACGAAACCCACCTCTTGCTTGCGCTCAGCGACGATGAACGCAAGAGCTTGCTCGCCTTCGCCGATGCGGTGACAGCAGCCCGCCATCCGGAACGGTAACGGAGAGGACAGGTTCGTGTTTCCGACGGCGTGGTCCGGCACAATCAGCGGAAAGGTTTGCCTGCGGGCTGATCATGGGGTAGAGTACGGTCAGGTTGTTTGCAGCGGCGTGAGATCGAGCATGCGGCATCTCCGAAGCAAGAACATTCTCCTCGCGCTCTCCTGGCTGGCGATCCTCCTCGCTGCGACTGCCTCGGCCGATGTCGTGGAGGACCTGGTCTTCGAGCCGTTTGAGGCAAGCGCTGCCGAATCCCCTCTGCCCCAGCCTGACCTCGAAGACCCGGCCGAAAACGCGACGGTGCGCAGCGTCGGCGGGTCTGTGCCGGATGTGAAGACGGCCGGGTCTAGCGTTGGCCTTGCAAGATCGGCTGGCGGGCTTGTGACTCTCCCGTCGGTTCTCCCCTTCTCCCAGTTGGTTGCCGGGACCTCTGACCACGCGGTACCACCCTCCTTGGCAGGTTTCCTCCCGCCGCTTCGCATCTGAAGCGGCCTCCACGTCTGAGAACGGTTCACGACTGCCTCCCTTGTCTTCGAAGCTTGAAAGGGAATGGTCTTATGAACAGCAGCAACCTGTTCCGTGCGAGCGTGTGCGTCGTCACTCTGGCAGCGGGCCTCAGCTTGGCGGCCTGCGGGTGGTTCAAGTCCGACGTGAAGCCGGATCCACCGCGGGCTGAACGGCCTAGAGTGGCGGTGCTCCCGTTCGATATGGGCATTAAGATCACGAGCTTGGCTTCCATCCAAAGTGTGAATGGAGAACTGAACCAGGAGGAGCCTCGGTTGATCGAGCAAGCGGTCAAGCAGGTCCGGGAGGATGCGAGACGGCTCATGTACGACCGGCTGTCAGGCAAGGGAGCGTTTGAGCTGATCCCGCCGGAAGAAACGGATCGAGCATTGGACGGACTGGGAATCACGACGACGGAGAAGCTCGCGCCGGAGCAGCTCGCCAAGCTCCGAGCGAGACTGAACGTGGATCTGGTCGTCACCGGGATCGTGCAGGATTACGGCAAAGTCCGTTGGCAGTGGCTCGCGGCCGGGATGCTGGGAGACATGACCTGGGAATCCGTCGTCATCGGGTTGGCGACCTCCTGGAATCCGGCCATCATCCTCGGCAATGTCGGCTTCGAACTCTTGACCAGCACGCCGGTGTGGTTTGGCGGCGGCTATCTGTTCGGTGTGGCCTTTCGTCCGGTCCGGGTCGAGGCCCAGGCACTGGATCCGCTCGATGGCGGGTCAGTCTGGAAGGAAACCGAGGTCGCGATTTACGCCCGGGGACGCCTGAAAGAGCTACCCGAAGCGGACCGCAGCAAAAAAGAAGCGCAGCTCGGCCTCAATCTCAAGAGAGCAATGGAGGCGCTCGCGGACTCTTTGCTCGAGGAAAACATCACCAAGACGACGCTCTGGGAACGGCGGCTCCCGAGAGAAGCAATCTGACCCGGTGAGGCGGCGTCGGGTCAAGGCTTGGTGGTTTTGTTCTGACTTGGTGCCGAGTGCGGGGTATAGAATGGAAGCGGCCGGACGGTGGCGTCGTGGCGGCGGCCCTCGATCTCGACCGTGAGGGCGGTGCCGGGGGTGCTGAAATCGCGAAGAGGGAACCCGAAGGCGATGACGCGGTTGAGTGCGGGCGAGCGCGCGGCGCTGCTGATCCAGCCGACTTCGCGATCACCGCTGAAGAGCTTGGCGCCCTTGGGCGGGAGCACGGGATCTTGGAGCACCAGGCCCACCAGGCGCCGGCGCAG
>JBOHOM010000028.1:0-3276 GCA_050731075.1 Nitrospiraceae bacterium | reverse complement strand
CTCGAAGGCTGCCGCGATAGCGGGAATTGAAGGTGGAGTAGTGGCGAGGCTGTCCCTGCGCCGTTCCGGTGATCCGATAAGGCGCAGGGACCAACAGTCCAGGAACAATCACTAAGAGAGGACAACGCATCATCGCGGAGCCTGAGCAGGCTCGCCCCTCGTCAGCCCAGCCGACTGTTTTTCTGCCGTTGACTTCTTTCTTCTCCCCGCCTATCATGCTGCCCGGTTTGGTTTCCATGACCTCCGACCCCTCGTCCTCTACAACCCTCCAGGAACTCAGCGCCGCCCTCTACAACTGCCAGCGCTGCAAGCTTGCCAAGCTCGGACGGACGCAAGTCGTGTTCGGCGTGGGGAATCCCAATGCGCAGATCATGTTCGTCGGCGAGGGACCGGGCTTTTACGAAGACAAGCAGGGCGAGCCCTTCGTCGGTGCGGCCGGCAAATTGCTGAACGAGCTGCTCCAGTCCGCCGGGCTGTCCCGGTCCCAGGTCAATATCGCAAACGTCATCAAGTGCCGCCCACCTAACAATCGCGACCCCGAGCCCGACGAAGTGGACACCTGCAAGCCGTTCCTGCTCCGGCAAATCGAGATGATCAACCCCAAGGTCGTCTGCACCCTCGGACGGTGGGCGACCGAGACCCTGCTCGGCCGCAAGGTCGGCATCACCAAGATCCGCGGCCATGCAGTCCGGACCGAGAAGCTCACGATCTTCCCGCTCCTCCATCCCGCCGCCGCGTTGCACCAGGGGAACCTGATGGAGCCGCTCCGGGAGGACTTCCTCAAGCTGAAGGCCTTTCTGGACCAAGCCCAGCGTCCCGAACCCGCCCCCGCTGTCCCCTCCGAACCCCAACGGACTCAGATGGACCTGTTCGGAGCCTGATCGTCTCGCGCTGCAGATTCCATACTTTCGGAGGGTGCCTCCCCTCCTTTTGGAGGGTTGCGCTCGCACGAGATTTTCGAGTATGAAATGGGGCGACGGTCAACGGGTCGTGATCGTTACCGGCAGTATACCCAGGAGGCAGGATATGACCTTGGACCGCGTAATCTCCATCTGGCTCGTGGCCTGGGTCTTAGTGGTGATCCTCACCGTTTTGTCCGCCTCCGGACGCCTTCCTTGACACCCCTCTCACCGTTCTACTACCGTAGCGCGCCCCGGACGTAGTGGCCACGAAGAAAACACGGCAGGAAGGCCGCCACCCTATGCCGGCGATCCGCCAGAGCCTCTGCTTCACTTGCCTCGGCCTGTGCATTTTCTTCTTATCTTCCTGTATCGTCAGCCGTCACCCAGCCGGCATCGCCAGTTCCACCGCCCCCGTCTCGTCGACCTACACTGTGCTCGGATCCGTGGAAGAGACCTCCTGATCAGCACCGCCTTTCCTGAAAAGCGGCACGGCCTGTTCACCTATTATTTCCTGAAAGGGCTCTAGGGCGCGGTGGATACCAACAAGGACGGGGCGGTTGACGTGGCGGAGCTGTACGCCTACCTCAAGCCGCAGGTGGAAACGGCGGCCAGGCGGATGCAAACCGAGCAGTCCCCCCAGTTGATGCCCGGGACGGACTTGCTCAAGGAGCGCGCGAAAGTACGGCTGGTCGATTTAAAGCGGTGAACTGGGAGGAAGCGAAGGATCGGTGGCCGGCTGTTCAGATTCTGCGGCCGGTTCTTCCGTTTCCGGCTCCTCAAACCACGCCACCAGCATCTCTTCCCACCAGGCCTGATCCACCTCCGGGCCGGGGTCCACGCCGAGGGACGCCACATCTTCCTTGGTGATCGCCGCTCCGACCACCGTCGGGTCGAATTTGGCCCGTTCGATGACTTCCGTCGTGGCATACCCCCCGACGATCCACGAATCCGGATCGGCTCGCCGCGATTTATAGGCTTTCAGGCCGTGTTTCAGGTACAGGAAGATCGCGCGTTGGACTTCATCTCCGACCCCCGAGGCTGACAGGCTGAGCGTCTTTTCGATCTTTTTTCGCCATTCCCGGTTGTTATAGCGGGAGGTGACGAGCTGCAACATCCGCTTGCCGGACTCGGTATCAAGCGCCATACGGTCGCTCCAATGACTCGCTGGATTCCGGATCGACTGTATCGGTCAGGCCGTGCCGCTCCAACACCTCACGGCAGAACCGGTGCTGGGCAGCGGGAACATAGACAAACAGCCCGGTGTACTCCCCGCCCATCAATGACAGGGTCGTGAACGGCTCCAGACTCAGCGTGTAGTCGATACCCATTTCGGTCAGCCGCTGCTCGGCCGCTTCGGCATCGGGCAGATTGCCGGCGATATAGACCAAACTGAGGGGAGTTCCGGCCAGGTCTTGGTTGGTCCTTCGCGCCATCTGCCCCCTTACCCCTTTACCCCGCTATCCCCTTACCCCTATCCGAGGTGCTGCTTGAAGAAAGCCAGCGTCCGGCTCCACGCATCCTTCGCTTCGGCCGGTTTGTACACATCTTTGCGCGTGTCGTTAAAGAACGCGTGGGGCGCGCCGGGATACGTTTTGACCTCGCCCGTTTTGTTGTACTTCTTGAGCGCGTTGGCCAGGCGCTGAACGTCCGCCTTCGTAATCCAGCCGTCATCTTCTCCATATATATAGAGCACCGGCGCAGTCAGGTTCTTGATCGGGGCGTCGGGGTTGGGCACCTGCCCGTAAAACGGGGCCGCCGCCTTGATCGACGGATTCACGCACGGCAGCATCAGCGCATAGGACCCGCCCATGCAGAACCCGGTGACGCCCAGACGATTCGAGTCCACTCCCGGCGCCGTTTTCAAATAGGTGACGGTGGCATTGAGATCCTTCAGCCCATCTTCCTGTCGAAGCATGTTCATCAACTTGCCGGCCTCGTTCGGGTCCGCCGTGACGGTGTGTCCAAGACGGGAATAGAGATCAGGCGCAATGGCCACGTAGCCTTCGCCGGCATAGCGCCTGGCTATGTCCTTGATGTGGTCGTTGAGCCCCCACCACTCTTGCACGATGATGACCGCGGCGCGTTTTTCCTTCGCTTGAGGATGAACCAGATAGGCCCGCACCGTGGTACGTTCGCTCGGATACTGCACCATGCTGTCTCTGAGTGCCTCAGCCATGACTTACCTCCGGTCAATGGGCGAATAGCTAATAGCGAATAGCCATGGCGCCTCCAAGCTATTCTCTATTCGCTGCTAGCTGTTAGCTAATTCCCGGCAATCGTCATCTCCCGGATCTTGATCGTGGGGCTGGCGACGCGGCCGCGAAACTCCAGGTCATTGCCGACCGTCTCGATGTCGGCCAACATCTGTTTGAGG
>JBOHOM010000027.1:0-5710 GCA_050731075.1 Nitrospiraceae bacterium | reverse complement strand
CAAGGGGGCATTCATTCTGCGGAGCGACGGGCTCCGCCAAAGTTGGAAGCAGTCTGAACCGATGTTTCTCGGCCACATCGCGCACCACCTGGTGCTGGACCCACGCGACCGCCGAACGCTCCTGGCCGCGGTGCGCACCGGCCATCTGGGGCCGACCGTCTTTCGGTCCATGGATTTCGGCAAGACCTGGGCCGAGGCCAAAGTCCCGCCGGCTTTTCCGAAGGCTCCCGAGGGACAGAAGGGGCTGGTCGTGGACCATGTCTTCTGGCTGACTCCGGGGCATGCCAGCGAACCCGGCGTCTGGTATGGCGGCACGTCGCCGCAGGGGTTGTTCCGCTCGGAGGACGGGGGGCTCACCTGGAGCGGCGTGGCGGGCTTCAACGACCACCCGCTGCGTCGCCAGTGGACCGGCGGCGAGCAGGACGGCACCCCGGACGGTCCGAAGATGCATTCGATCCTCGTCGATCCCCGCAACCCGCGTCATCTGTACATCGGGATGTCCTCCGGCGGCGTCTTCGAGAGCGGAGACCGCGGCGCGACCTGGTTACCGTTGAACAAGGGCTGCCGCGCCGACTTCCTTCCGAACCCCGAGCCGGAATACGGCCACGACCCGCACTGCGTCCGTTTGCATCCGCTGCAGCCGGATCGGCTGTACCAGCAGAACCACTGCGGCATCTACCGGATGGACCGGGCGGACGGCCGCTGGGTCCGCATCGGAGAGAACATGCCCAAGCAGGTGGGCGACATCGGGTTCCCGATCGTCCTGCACCCTCGAAACCCGGACACGGTGTGGGTGTTCCCCATGGACGGCACCGAAGTCTGGCCACGCGTCAGTCCCGGGGGGAAGCCCGCAGCGTATGTCACGAGAGACGGGGGTAAGAGCTGGGCGCGACAGGACAAGGGCTTCCCGAGAAGCCAGGCCTGGTGGACGGTCAAACGCCAGGCAATGACGGCGGATGCGCACGAGCCGGTCGGCCTCTACTTCGGGACCACGAGCGGGGAACTCTGGGGCAGTCGCGCCGAAGGGGCGAGTTGGACGTGCCTGGCCAGGCACCTGCCTGAAATCTATTCACTGGAACTCGCGGAGCCGGCCCGGTGACGGTGTATATCCCGACGCCGCTCCGTTCCTACACGCACCAGAAGGGCGAGGTGGAGGCTCAGGGCTCGACGTTGGGAGAAATCCTGGCGGCGCTCGACCGCCGCTACCCCGGCCTGCGCTTCCGCATCATCACCGAGCAGGACACGATCAGAGAGCACATTCGAATCTTCGTCAACGACGAGCAGGCGCGGGACCTGTCCGCGGCGCTTCGACCGGACGATCAAATTCATATCCTCTGCGCGCTGAGCGGAGGCTCGGCTCAGGAGGTCCGGATCACCCCTGTGCGGTCCACGAAGAAAGTTTCGACTTTGAGATCCGGGAACCGGGCCAGGATATTTTGCTGGATTGTCTGGTGTTCCGCCTGATGGAATCTGAACTCCTCATCGGCGTTCTTGTTGAACCGCTCGAACCCGCCGTACGCTCCGCAATCATGGTGCGTGAAGAGCAGGCAGCGCTTCGTCTTGTGAAGGCGGATCGATTTTCCCAGCTCTCGCATCATGAAGTCAAAATCCTGCTCCTTTTCAGGCGAGGCGAACACCTTCGCGCCACCGGCCACGGCGACGGGGTCGTAGCGAAAGATGCCCATGAACTTGAGGAACTCCTTTGTGGTCTGCCAGAAGCGCTCGTCAAAGCAGCGCAGGACGAAGGCTTGCGCTTCGTAGGGGTCGACTTTGGATTCCTGCACAAAAAGATATTTCTGTTCCTCCGCTTTCGACGGAGCGGCCTCGGCATGGAGTGACTCGCTGACTCCCGCGGCGTGCCGCAGCGCATCCAGCCGGCGCGGATAGTGGTGCCCCGGCCGCACCAACTTGAGCACCCCCAGTCCCTCGAGCACCTCTATCACAGCCGGCTGCATGCCGACCAAAAACAGATGCTGACCATGCGCCTGCACCATTCGCAGCATGTCCTCGACCGCGAGGGCCGCCGTCCCGTCAATGACCGGCACCCCCGAGAGATCCAACACCACGCATTTGAAACTGGCGAACTGGCGGACGCTTTCCAGCCGGCGGACCATATCCTTGGCGGATCCGAACCCCATCGGGCCGTCGATGTGAATCAGGATGATGCGGCCCTGATTGCGACGCAGTATCGCGGCCTCCTCTTCGCCTAACGGCGTCTCCTCGGTCGACGCGGTGATCACGTTCAAGTTGGCGAGCTCCAGGTCCGCCATGCTCTTGACGAAGAACAGGCTCGCCAGCACGACGCCGACGCCGACCGCCGTGATGAGGTCGACCAGGACCGTCGTGAGCAGGACGATGCCCATGATCAGGACATCGGCCCGAGGAGCTTGAAACACATGCCTCAGAAACCGCCAGTCGATGATGTCCACGCCGACTTTCAGGAGGATCCCCGCGAGCACAGCCAACGGAATCCGTTCGGCCAGGGGGCCGACTCCTACCAGGATGGCCAACAGCACGAGCGCATGGAGCGCGCCGGAAATCGGCGTTCGCCCGCCGGTGCGGATGTTGACCACGGATCGCATGGTCGCCCCCGCTCCGGGAAGCCCTCCGAAGAGACCGGACACCATATTGCCCATGCCCTGCCCGATCAGCTCGCGATTCGAGTCATGCTGGGTCCGCGTCATGTTGTCGCAGACCAGCGAGGTCAACAGGCTGTCGATGCTGCCAAGCAGGGCCAGGACCACCGCTTCCTCGATCGCCAAGGTGACGGCGTCCAGATGCAGGGTCGGCACGATCGGGACCGGAATACCCTGGGGAATCGTCCCGATCAGCGGCGCGTTGGGGAGAAACAGCGCAGCGATTGACGTGCCCGCGAGCAAGGCCAGCAGCGGGGGAGGAACCAGCTTGCCGACGCGCTCGGGCGTCAGATACACGATACCGAGAGTGAGCACCCCTGCGATGAGTGCATCGGAAACCGGATCGGCAAAGAACTTGGGCAGCGCCGTCAGCGTCGCCAAGACCCCCTCCTGCTTCGCGGCGTGACCGACCAGCGGCCCGAGTTGCAGGATGATGATGATGCAGCCGATGCCGCTCATGAAGCCGGAGATCACCGGATAGGGCACGAGGGTGATATACCGTCCGATCCCGCTGACTCCCAGCAAGATTTGCAATCCTCCGCCCAGGATCACCGCGGTGAAGGCCAAGGCGGGTTCCTGGCCGAACTGGGTGATAATCCCGGCCATGACGACCGTCATGGGTCCTGTCGGGCCGGACACCTGAGCCGGCGTCCCACCGAACAGCGCAGCGAAGAATCCCACGAAAATCGCGCCGTACAGACCCGCGATCGCCCCGGCCCCTGAGGCGACACCGAAGGCTAAGGCCAGGGGCAGGGCGACCACCGCGGCGACCAGCCCGCCATAGATGTCCCCCCGGAGGTTGTTGAAGTGGAGCCCGTGGAAGAGTTGCATGGTTCAGCTATCCCCTGTGGGCACGGCTACCTGCATATGATGGGTGAAGCACCGATAATTTCAACCTATTTCTCGTTCGCCGGCCCTCAAGCCGCCATGCCGGAATTATGGTAAGCTCCGCCTCCATGGCCTGCTCACTTTGGACCATCGGCCATTCGACGCGGCCGATCGAGGCATTCATCGAACTTCTGCAAGCCCATGACATCCAACTTCTGGTTGACGTCCGCACTCTCCCCTATTCCCGACGCAACCCGCAGTTCAATACCGGCGTGCTGGCGGAGAGCCTGGTGAACGCCGGCCTCCAGTATCACCATCTGCCGGCGCTCGGCGGTCGCCGGAAAAGCCGGCCTGATTCGATGAACCGGGGCTGGCGAAGCGCGGGCTTCCGTGGATATGCCGATTACATGCAGACCGACGAATTCCGGGGAGGGTTGGAGGAGCTGATGGCCACTGGCAGGAAGAGACGGACCGCCATCATGTGCGCCGAAGCAGTTCCGTGGCGCTGTCACCGATCGCTTATTGCGGATGCGTTAGTCAGTCGAGGCTGGAGCGTGCGGCACATCTTCACCACGGCAGAGTCCCAACCGCATCAGCTCACGCCATTTGCCAAGCTGGAGAACGGGACGCTGACCTACCCGGAACCGACAGAACAATCCTTTACACCTCGACTGTTCTAAATTCCCATGTTGCGCCATTACTACACCGAATTGCCCGCTCTCGATGGGAACGCGCCCGACTCCCCAGTGCATGTCTTGATTATGCCGCTCTCCACGACAATAATCGGCAAGACGTCTGAAACGGAATGGACATGAAGTACCCAGACCTCGCACGTGAAATCTGGGAGGCACTCAGCAGGCGCAGGGCCGGCTCAACCGACGTTCCCCCTATCGGGCTCGTCGTTCAGGGAGGCGGGATGAGGGGGGTGTACTCCTTGGGCGTCCTCGCTGCCCTGGAAGAGATGGGATTCGGCAGCTGCTTCGACCATGTCGCCGGTTCATCGGCCGGCGCACACAATGGGATCCACCTCATCACCGGCCAGGCGAGGTATGGGGTTGAGACCTACATTGACTATTTGAGCAACAGACACTTCATTGACCTGCTGCGCGTCAACAAGCTGGTGGACATAGATTATCTCCTTGACCACGTCGTGAGGTGGACGCGCCCGTTTAACTTGGCGGCCCTGGTTGAAGCCTCCACCATCCTGCACATCGCCTTGACCGACGCGCAGAATGCCACTGCTCATTATGTGACCAACCGAACGCCGGGGATCGATTTATGGGAAGCCTTTCGAGCTACAGCGGCCATGCCGATCCTTTACAACCAGTTCGTCAGAGTCGGCGATCGGCTTTATCTGGATGGCAGCCTCAGTGATTGCCTCCCGCTGCAGCGAGTCGTGGACTGTGGATGCCGCTACATCGTTGTCGTGCTGACTAAGCCGTTGTCCTTTCGAAGCAAGCGGATCAGCGCGCCTCTCAGGGCGCTCGCCTGGCAGGCAACCCGCCATTATAACCAAGCCCTCAAGCAAGCCCTATTTGACGAAGACAGGAATTTTAACAGCACGATGGATGCGCTATCAGAAAACAACGGGCTGATTGCCAGTGAATCCACAAAGATTCTTGCTATCGCGCCGAATGATGGATCCAACCTGGTGACCTGCATCACCACCGACCCCAAACAGCTCAGGCAGTGTGCGTTGCAAGCCCGAGCGGATGCATGGCGTGCCTTTGGTTGGGTACCTCCCCCAAAGGACAACCCATTTCGAGCAGAGGGCGCCTAGCGGACTCGCCTCTCTGGTTGAACCATGCTGTATCAGATTTTCGCCGATCTGGTCGTCCTCCTCCATCTGACCTTCGTGGTCTTCGCGCTGGTTGGTGGGCTTCTGGTCCTACGGTGGCGGCGCGTGCTGTGGTTCCATCTACCGGCCGTCGCATGGGCCGCCGCGGTCGAATTTGGGGGCTGGATCTGCCCGCTCACTCCGCTCGAAATCTGACTGCGGATGCAAGGGGGCGAGAGCGCTTACAGCGCGGACTTTATCGAGCACTATGTCTTTCCTCTGCTCTACCCGGCAGGCCTGACGCGTGAGGTGCAGATCGCTCTAGGGGCTGTCGTGCTGGCAGTCAATCTTGCCATCTACGGCTTGGTGCGGTGCCGCGCACGTAAGCTGACGCCACAGAGCAGTTCGTAGCGGGCACCTTTCTGCTTCTCGCTTCCCAAGGGCAATCAACTAGCCGGACAGCCCTGCC
>JBOHOM010000026.1:0-5072 GCA_050731075.1 Nitrospiraceae bacterium | reverse complement strand
CAGACGCCGAAGTTATAATTCAACATTCACAATTCAAAATTGAACATTTCTTATGAAGGCCGTTGTCTTTCATGAGCATGGTGGGCCGGAGCGGCTGCGGTATGAAGAGCGGCCTGATCCGAAAATCCAACAGGACGAGGTGCTGGTCCGGGTCAAGGCTTGCGCCCTGAACCACCTGGACATTTGGATCCGGCAGGGCGTTCCAGGGTATCCGCTCTCTTTGCCCCACATTTCCGGCTGCGACGTGGCCGGCGTGGTGGAGCAAGTCGGCACGGAGGTGGCGAACCTCGCGGTGGGCGACCGAGTCTATGTCTCGCCGGGCCTGAGTTGTTGGCAATGTAAATGGTGCCGATCAGGTCGTGATAATTTGTGTCAATCGTTCAAGATCCTTGGGGCTCAGGTCGACGGGGGCTACGCGGAACGCGTCAAGGCGCCCGGTGCTGATGTCCTCCCGATGCCCGCGTCGCTCACCTTCGAGCAAGCGGCAGCTTTTCCGCTTGTCTCGCTGACGGCCTGGCACATGCTCCTCACGCTAGGGGGCCTCCGGCCTGGAGAGACCGTCTTGGTCATGGGGGCCGGGAGCGGAGTCGGCAGCATCGCGATCCAGATCGCTCGACTGGCCGGCGCCCGCGTGATCACGACGGTGGGCGTCGATGAGAAGATCCCCAAAGCCCGGGCGCTCGGCGCAGATGACGTGATCAACCATGCCAAGGAAGATATCCCGCAGCGGATCAAAGAACTCACAGGAGGAACCGGGGTCGACCTGGTCATCGAACACATCGGGCCTGAAGTCTGGGAGGCCTGCATCCGGTCGATGGCCAAAGGCGGACGGCTCGTGACCTGCGGCGCCACCACCGGCGCCGAGGCCACGATGAACCTCCGCTATCTGTTCACACGCCAATTGACGATCAAGGGCTCGTACATGGGGACCAGGGGAGACCTCCTGCAGGCCGCAGAGCTGATAGGACAGGGACAGTTGAAACCGGTCGTGGATCGCGTGTTTCCGTTGAAGGAAGCTCGCGCGGCACAAGAATACTTACTGGCCAGGAAGGTATTTGGAAAACTAGTTCTGTCGGTCGAGTGAGGAGCGCCGCACGAGCAGGGGGCAAGTTCCTCGAAGCCTGTCCTCGACGACAAGCGCTCCGCGGTATTCATCGGCAACCGTCAAATCCCTGAGAGGAATCGCCAATGCCAAATGTCGCCCAAGTGATGCGTAAAGAACTCAAGAAGATTGTCCACGACGCGTCAGTCAGAGACGCGGCGAAACGGATGCGCGACGAGCGGGTGGGTTCGCTGCTCGTCGAAAAGGGGAACAATCTGATCGGGATCGTCACCGAGACGGATGTTGTGCGACGGGGAGTCGCGGAGGGGGCGGATCTGCGCTCAGTCACGGTGCAGAGCATCATGACCTCTCCGATCGTCACGATCGAGTCCATCCGGACTGTGCAGGACGCGCACGATATGATGGGCGATCTGGGTATCCGCCACCTCGGCGTCACTGAAGGCGGGAAGCTGGTCGGGCTGGTCTCTGTACGCGACCTGCTGGTCTACTTCAAGCGGGTATCGGAACCGAAGATCACCCAAGACTAGAGGACCGTTGTGTCCGTTGGGTCAGTTTAGTCCGTTACGGACAAAACCGACCAAACCGACAAAACTGACCTAACGTCCTATTTGGTCATCTCCCGGACCATGTGACCGAGCTCTGGCAGAATGAGCTTCTCCATCGCCAGACGCACGGCGCCTTCGGAGCCGGGGGTGGAAAAGACGATGCGGCCGCGGTAGACGCCGGCGGTGGCCCGGCTCATGATCGCGGATGACCCGATGTCTTTGTAGCTCAGGTAGCGGAACAGCTCGCCGAATCCATCCAGCCTTTTTTCCAGCAACGCGTCCACCGTCTCAAACGTCGAATCCCGCTTTGAAATTCCCGTGCCGCCGTTGATGATGATCGCCTGAACGGCGTCATTGCCGGCGCCGGCTTCGATCAAGGCTTTGATCGAGGCCGGCTCATCTTTGACGAGATGGTACGCGACAACATCGTGGCCCTGGTCCTGCAGCAACCGCATGATCAATCGGCCACTGGTATCGGTCGCGGAGGTGCGGGTGTCGCTGCAGGTGATCACCATGCACGAGACGCGGTGAGGGGCACGCTCCTTGTGCTCCTGATGGGTGTGTTTGGAGGAGGGAGAATCTTGGGTGGATCGTTCGCGGTGCGTGCGTGAAGAGTGACCCCGCTTTGCCATGGATTGTGCTCACCGTGGTGTGACGAAGGTATCGTCAGCCCCAGATTGAGTCGGGCTTGAGTTTTTCCACAGGTTTGCCCTTGCCGAGGTGCTCGTCCAGGATTGCGGCGACGTCTGATTCCTTGACCTGCGCGTACCAGGTTCCGCCCGGGTAGATGACCACGGTCGGCCCCTGCTCACAGGGGCCCAGGCAGCTGGAACTGGTGATCAGCACCTGTCCCGGCATATAGCCTCGCTCCATCAGCCCCATGTTGAAGGCCATGAGGACGCCGGGAGACCCGGCGGCGCCGCACGAGGGCTTGGGATGCCCGGGAGGGCGGGAGTTGGTACAGACGACGATATGGAATTTCGGCTTCGGCATGCGTTCTCCTTGAGTGACGCCTTCAGCGCTCAGCGCTCCGTATTCAGCTTGCCTCACTTCGGCATGAAGGACTGCCACTTTTCCAGACATTCATCCGGAAGCTTCCAGTGTTTGGCGCCTTTTATCACCCATTCGAGGTAATGTTCTTTGGGCTTGAATTGTCCGATCGGCGTGGCAGCATGGGTCGTGACGAGCATTCTCTCCTCCTGCTCGGTGACGACCGTGACCGGGACATGGCGAAAAGCTCCCTGCGGCACCTCGCCTTCAAACTCATCCAGCAATTTGAGATCCTCGTCCGTGACCTCCAGCACGATGCCCCAGACGCGTTCACCCGGCGACGGGATGACGCTCGCTAACCCGCACCGCCATTGAGAAGACCAGCGGCAGAAGTGAATCGTATGGTCCGGCAGGTAGGTCTTGCACAGGAATTGATGTTCTGGGGCCCGCCTCTTTAACTGAGTGGGATTCAGATTGTCTGCGTAGACGAAGATTTTCATCTGTCCATAGACTGCGCAAGTGCGCTAAATTCCAATACAAGCGGGCTAGTTGTACCATACTGGCTTCCCGGATTGTCAAGTCCAAGACACGAGGAGTCAGGCTGGTGTCTGTGTAAAAAAGGCATCGGATGATCGAGCAGGACGGCCCGGGCGCCGTTGACTTGAGCGCCGAGCGGGGGCTATGCTTATAAGCATGAGAGCCCTTCGTGAGGCATATTTGCGAGGTCTCTCGACGGCGGCCTCAGCGCTGGGGCTCGTGTGCCTGTCGTCCGTCGTGTGGGCGGGCGAATTCTACAGTTGGATCGATTCTTCCGGCACGATGGTCATGACGGACGACTCGAGCCGGATCCCTCACGAGACCGTCCGAAGCCCGGTTGCGGTTCATCGGTTTCAAGACAGCCGGCCGTCTCCGCCCCAACCACGAGATTCGGTTCGCGTGCTCAGCGCTCCTGAGTCTTCGATGCCGACCCAGACTCCTTCGGAGGCTCAGAAGACATCGCAGCCGCCGGCCAAACCCGAGCCGGTTCCCGTGAACCCGGCCGACCTTGATCTCCCGCAGGTCCTTCTCGATGCGCCGGACGAGACCGCGAGGACGCAGTACTTCTGGGTGCCTTTGCTGGCCCCCGTGTATGTGGGCTCAAACTCGGTGTCGGGGTTCTGGTGCCATCGCGAAGTTCAGTCCCCGGTCGAGGCATTCAAGCAGTTCCTCCGACAGCACCTCCGGCAAACGCCAACAAATCAGCCGATGGCCGGTGGAGTTCAGGCGCCGTACGGAGTGCCCCGGAACAGCCCGCAAGCCCCGGCAAATCCAATCTATAATTCAGGCAATTACGTCTACGATCAGGTGATGCGCGAACGCCATGCGCTCACGGAACGCATCGCCTCCCAATTCCGGCCGCCCTCCCCAGCACCACGCGCAGGCAGTGGTCCAAGTGGCTCCAACCGATAAGCTCACCGCTCCAACCGACTCAGCGGCCAGTGACGGCGCAGAAGCTTCTTCTCTGGCCAGATATCTCCACGTCGCCGTGGTCGGCTTGCTCCTTGTCGCGGGGCTGGCCTACTGGATCTTGCAGCCGTCTTCCATCAATCCGATGGCCGATTCCCGGGCCGCCGAGGCCATGGCGCTCGTGCAGACGCACCGGGCTCACCACGCCCCCACGCTGCGACAGGCGATCACGGACCGGGTGCAAGTCCTGGCCAAGCGAGGGCAGGGCGTCAGGCTGGGGGAGTGGAGAGTCGAGCGGGAGGGAGACCGCTACCTGGTGAAAATCTTCGTGCGGGAACGGGAAGCCAGGAGTTGGTTCGAACGGGAATACCTCTGGCGCGTCGATTTGGATACGCGCTCGGTCGTCGCGCTCACCCAGCCGGCCTCCGAGCTGATGCCCGCCGATGCGGAAGGACCGTCGCCGACCGATCACAAGACACCGTCCCCATGAGGGGCTCGGTCACTCGGTCGGAATTGCGACCTTGATCACGTTTCCTTCCACCCGCACGTCATAGCAGGCGACCTTGATGTCCTTGTTCTCCGGTTTCTCGCCGGTTCGGACATTGTACCGCCACCCATGCCAGGGACATTCGACGATCTCGCCGGACAGGGTGCCCTCACCCAATGGTCCGCCGGCGTGCGGACAGGTGTTGTCCAACGCGTAAATCGCGCCATTCACGTTAAAGAGCGCCACACCGACCCCTTCCGCCTCCACCGAGAGACAGGATCCCGGCTCCAAGTCCGTGACTTTAGCGACAGGAATCAGCTTCATGGGTGAGGGCCTCCGGTAAATGTGACCGCTAGTTTACTCGGACGGTCTCGCGGCGGCAAGCACGCGTCCTGAAGCGCGACGGAGGCGACGGGCTTGATTTCACAGAGTGAATATGGCATACAGTAGGAGCCTCGAAGGATAGGCGCGTGCCGGCTGACCGGCGTGGGAGGCGACACAGAGGACCGGATGGAACTGACGCTGTTACTCAACTCTACCT
>JBOHOM010000025.1:0-11033 GCA_050731075.1 Nitrospiraceae bacterium | reverse complement strand
GCTTCCTTGTTCTCACTGCCGACCCTGATCTTGTATCGGCCCTGGAGATGAGTCCGTCGCTCCGGAAGGGGATCGGTGGCCTGGATCTGGTCCGCGTGCGCCACGCCGGCCTGCAACATGCCGCAGACCAGCGCCTCGGTCATATTGCCGGCCCCGATCAGCGCGATCTTCGTCCCCACCAGCATGGGGCGATTATACCGATGGTCCCGGCCTCCTTCAACTTGAGGATGTTGCAAAAGCCCTCCAGCGGCGTTGGGGGACCCATTGCTCTGTCTCTTGCAATGGGTCTAACGCGAAGGGCCTCAACGTACGGATCTAAGCCTACTGGAGGCAAAGTAACTCTCCGCTCGCATGTGATCGAGGCGAGCGGCTCAAGCGAAGCTGGGTATGTACCTCCTCGGCCTCTCACTTGCTGCGGCCTTGCTGGGCGGGCTTTTTCAGCATCCTCTGGGTTCCACACCACGCCCTCTCGTCATCGTGAGAGTGACTGCGTGGCCCCGCGCTCCGGGGGTTTTGCAACAGTCCCAACTTGCGCAGGAGCCTGGACCTTGGGTACAGTGGTTCCTGCGCCAGATCCCCTGGTGTCATCCCCGTGACATCGCAGGAGACGAAGATGAACAAGACGACCTGGATAGTGACGCTGCTCCTCGTCAGTCTGATCGGGACCGACAGCTCCGCTCGCCGGGAGGTTCTCTCCCAAGAGCAGAAGGAGCTCCTCAAGAAGGTTCAGCGCGTGTTGGTCGAGACAGTGGCCATCACCGACGAGGGCACGATCGATCCGGGGCCGCTCGACGAAGTGGTGACCGGACGTCTGCGGAACCTCGGCTATACCGTCGTGACCGATCCGGCTCAACCTCATGACGTCGTGTTCCGAGTCAAATGCGAGCAGCGAAAGGTGTGGGAGGGCACCAGCGCGTCGGGTGGCGATGCGGATCTGCCCGACTCCCCCTCGCGCGTGTGGAAAGGCCCTGCCTGTCAGCTGACCTATCTGCTCGACGGGAAGAAGATGGGTTGGCACAAGGAGGTTCGAACGGATTTCCAGGACGCCGTCCAAGCCGCGGCACAAGCCAAAGCCGGTGACCCGGGCCTCTACGCGATGGCCAAGCTGAAGGAACGCCTGGAGCAGTATTATTTCCCCGCGCTGGTGACCGCCGATTGGGGACAACAGGAGCGCTTGCTCAAGGTTCTTGATGACCCGACAACGGCGCCGGCGCGCAAGGCGAAGATCATCTCCCAGCTCGGAGAAATCTTCGCAGCTGAAGCGGCCCCACGTCTGGTGGTCTCGTTGAAGGATCCCGACATCGAGATCGCGAAGGCGTCCGCGATCGCGCTGGGGAACATCGGCAAGAAGGAGAGCATCCCGGCGTTGCTCGATGCCCTGAAAACCGGGAAGCCTGATCTCCAGGCCAGCGCGGCAAAAGGGCTCGGCCTCTTAGGCGCGCTGCACAGCGACTTCTCGATCATCCCGCCGCTGCTCGAGGCGCTGAACACCGACGACCTCACGGTCAAAACCGAGGTCGTATGGGCCCTGGGTAAACTGCCGGACAAGCGAGCCTATGAACCGCTCCGCACCCTTCAGCAGTCGCTGTACACCCACAGTGGAACCGATCCCGATCCCAAGGTGAAAAAGCTGAAGGAGGCGGTGAACTACAGCCTCAAGCAAATCGACACCTGGGAATACATCCAGTAGCTGTAACTTGGCGCGAGGGACCTCTGGCGTTTTCCGTGGGGCAGTGGCGCGCCAGCTCCCAACCGGCAGTGCCTCACCGGGCCCATGACAAGGTGCCGCTCCGCGGCGTTCTTCTGCAGGCTTGGCGCGAGATTCGTCCGATGAGATTCATGCGGAATGGGATTGTCGGGCGAGTGTGCGTTCACATGATCGCGATGATGGCCTGGATCGCCGGCGCAGGGGTTGCCGCCCAAACCGTGGGCGACGAGGCCGAGATGGAGCGGCTCCAGAGCCGGGCTGAAGAGTCGATCGCCAATGGCGACGCGGATGGGGCCGCGATGAGCAGCGGAAAGGCGGCGTTGATGGCGTCCCAACTGGCCGCACGCCAACAGAACCAGGCGGACATCCGCTTCTACCGGGGCGCGGAAGCGCTCTTCAGAGCCCAGGAGCACGCCTACCGCGCGCTGGCACTGTTTCAGCGGGCCGGCGGACAGCCCCCGGCCTCCTCAGGGGTCTGCGGAACCATGCGGCTGGCCCGGCACTCGCTCCGTGAGGCGATGGAACTGCTGGCGGATCAGTCGCCCGCCTCGGTCGAGAGCGGACGCTCTGAACAAGCGCACCGGCTCTACGCCAGCGCCGAAACCTGGGGCAAGACGATTGACGGCCTGAACGGCGACTTTCAGTGCCGGGAATGAGGCAGGTTGAGGTTGAGGTTCAGGAGACCATTCCGCGTTTACCTCAACCTCAGCCTCAACCTTAACCTTAAACTTCTTTGGCTAGCCGTCTTCCGGGTTGATCGGCGTAATTCCGTGAGGCCGGCACAGCTCAAGCAATTGACGATCCGAACTCACCAGTGACAGCCTGAGCGGCTTTAATTCCATCGCCAGGGCCAGATTGATGGCCTGGGAGGCACGCAGAAACGGGTACTCGAGGATGAGCCGCTTCGCCGTCACGAACGTCCGGCCGGATGGAGACACAAAGTGAAACAGGCCGCGGTCTGATTCCGCTTCAAATTTGTAGATGACTGAATACCAATCGTCCCTGGTCAGTTCCCCCTCCCGGGCCTTGAGCGCGAAGACCGAGTAGAATTCGGCGATCGAGGTGGTCCCAATGATCGCGGTCTTGCCGCGTTTCGACAGCAGGGCGTTCACTTTTCTGGTTCCGCGTTCGCGGCTGTACCGTTTGACCAGCCCCGAAGTGTCAAAATAATAAAATGGCATTGGTCACCCCCGTCGGGAAACGATGAATTCGCCGAGCGCAGTCCTCAGCTTCGACAGCCGATCCTGGATCTCCTCCAGCGGCAGTTCTTCATACCCTTGTCTCCGCAGTGTGGTCAGCAGGCTGCCCCCGTTCACCTCCTGGGTCTCTCGGTGAATCCGCTCCACCACACGCGCCTTCGCGAGCCGGCTGGGAGTTCGGCTGCCTCGAGGGTGCTTCGCGGAGGAGGCGACTCGCGGAGCACGCGCTTTGGCAGGTCGTTTGGATGAAGATCGGTGTTTCACGCCTTTCCGCCTGGCTTGACGCATGGGATGGCCCTCACAGAGATGGTTGAGTCTGTCGCCTAGTGCCGTTCCAACTATTTCGAGCCATCTGTACCGCAGTGGGAAGTCCTGGTCTTACGCGCGGATCGGTGATTATCGTTAGGCGCATCAAGTTGGAACGGCACTAGCCTGCCTGCCCGTCCGCACGTGGGCAGGCGGCCGGAGGAACACCGGCCGGTGGGTCCATGTCGCCGTATACATAGCCGGCCAGGGTCCTGGCGAGGTCAGAGGTCAGTTCCTGCTGCATGACCCTGAGCGCTTTGGACGCGGCCTCTCCCCCCGTCAGGTGACCTTCACGCCCACCACGTGAGACCGCCCCGACCATTCGCTGGGTTCCGATGTCCACGATCACGAAATCGCTGCACCACCGGACATACTTGAACTGCGGATCCGGCACATCCGCCTCCCACAGCCGCACCCTCCCCTTCACGAGTAACTCGATCACCTTCCCGCTCTCGATGCCGCCCGGCGCGGCCTCGGAGCCAACCCGTCGGGCCGTCACGGGCAACCCCTCGCGCACCAGCCCTTCGATCACCGCACGCCGGACGGCTTCCGTCTGTTCACCGGCGACCTCCACGCCGATCACCAGGCTCGACGTCAACAACAGTTCCAACTCGGCCGTCAACTCGCCGACGCGGTAGGCCGGATCGACGCCGCGGCCCGTCGGTCTGATCACCCGCAGATCGGCATTGTAGGCTTCCCGCACCACGAGGTTCTTGACCGCGCGTCTGAGGTTTCGCACACGCGCCAGCTTATCCTCCGTCTGCCGGGACTCTTTGAGCTGGGTTTCGACGATTCCATCCAACTCAGCGATCCGCTCGAGCACCGCGGTCGCGGCTTGCGCCCTGTCCATCCCGGCCATCGCGTAATGTTGGCCGCTGCGGGGGTCGAGCCAGGTGTCCATGATTCGGACGTTTTCCAGGATCTTGTCGGTGGACACGCTGGTGAGTTGATCGAGCGTGACGCGGCGTTCCGCACTCGCCTTTCCCCGGTTCTCCAGCACCAAATAGGATTCCCAATCCCGGGACTGGGCGTTGACTTGCGCTTTGAAGATTTTGGCGACCGCGGCATAGGCACGCTCGGCCGCGACAGGCCGCGAGTCGGCTTGCCCGACACCGAGGAGGTATTGATCGGGCGGATAGTCATGGCTGACGCCGTCGATCCAAGACGGTTCCGGGCTGTGTCCGAAGCGGACACACCCATTGAGCAACCCGGCCGCGACGCCAAGCACCAGGATCTGTATCGCGCGCGTTCGCAGCATCTGCACCCGTTGTATCACGGCAGGACCCGGACCGTATAGAACCGGCTCTCGCCGGCGCGGACCGTCACGGCCTGGACGGATTCCTGCCCCATCAGGCTGCCGCCCCGGTCGACGGCGCGAATCCGAAGTTCGTACTCGCCCGGCGGCACCCAGAGGCGCGCGAGCTGGACCTCATCCGGCAGCGTGCGCCAACTCCGTTTGTCCGCTTCTTCCGACGCGATGGCCAAGGACCTCGCCAGGACGCCCACGAGCACTCCCACCAATGGGCCAATGTCTTTCCCGGCAGCCGCCTGCGCGCCCCGGCCGACGCCTGTCGCCAGGGTCTGCTTCACCGCCGCTCTTGCGACCGCTTTGACCGCGATCGCAGGAAACCGTTCGGCGAGGCTCTTTTCGGCGAGCGCGGTCAGATTCTGAACCAGTTCCGTCCTGGCGCTGATCGCCTCGCTCGCACCGGTCATCCTGACCTCTCCGGCCGCGGCCCGAGTCTTCTGGAGCACCAGGCGCGGCAGCGCCACGCGCACCACATTCCCGTTGAGGCCATACAGGAGACTCTCCGCTGCCCGGCTTTCCGGATTATTGGAACCGAAAGCCCGTTTGGTCAAGAGGACGAGGTTCAGCGCATCGAGACTGATGGGAAGATCTATGAACTGATCTTCCTTCCGAGGCGCCCAGCCATTATAGCTGATCACGACCACATGGGCGAGGCGTTGGGTCTCCGAGAGTGGCCGCCAGGAGACGTCGGCGAACGCCCGACGGTACTCTTCGTGCTCCTCGCTCAAATGCAAGGCGTCGGTCGTCCGCAATAAGTCTTCCCGGAGCATGGGAGGGACCGGTGTGCGGAACCAGGAGGCGTCAGCGCGATAGGCCTCATACGCTTTCCGGTACGCGATGAAGGCATTGTTCACATCCCCGGCCACCTCGTAGAGAATCCCGCTGAGGTACCGGGCGAACGCATCATCTCGATAGCCGTCCTTCGCCGTGACCCGGTCGGAGAGGAGGTTCAGCCGGTGGTCGATCCGTCGCGCCTCCACCAGCGCCTCATTCCAGCTTCCAAGCACCGCATAGTTGATCGCCTTGAGCACGTTCAGCATCACCTGCTCATAGGGCTCCCCTTCATAGGGCAGTTCCGCATCGTTGACCAGAAAGGCCTTGGTTTCGGTACGGATCCGGCGGGTGTAGAGCTGCTCCACCTCCTCCTCCGCCTGGTCCAGCAGCGCGTTGCTCTCCTGGTACCGCCCTGCCAGGTGGAGCGTCATGCCTCGGTCCATCTTGTACAAGACCCGGCTCTTCGCTCCATATTCATGTTCGGCCTGTTCGAGGATCAGATCGGCGCGTTTGGTATCCCCGACGCGAAGACTCTCATCCACCAGGAGGTAGCGGTTCGTGGCGGAGCCGCATCCTTCCACCGTGACCAGGATCGGCGCGGTAACCAGCAGGGAGGCAGGGACAACGGCCAGACGGAGCGGGATCACCACGTGCGAGAAGAATGAGGTGGATAGGCTCAACAGAGTGCGCAGGATCTAGAAGAGCATGCGTTTGCGTTCGACCACCTTCTTGATCTTTTTTTGGCCGAACCAAGACTTCACGTTGTTCTCCAGATCGATCAGCTCAAGGTCCACCTGATAAAAGACCGCTTTGACACCCTCTGACTCATCCAGGATCGAGGAGATGTTGCCTTTTAGCATGTAATCGGCTCCGATTTCCTTCCCCGGCGCCTTCTGCGTCTCCTCGCGGGCGTGCGCGGCCTGCTCGCGCCGTTCCTCGCGGACTTCCTCCCGCTCCCCCTTCCCGGCGACGAAGGTCACTTTCTGCGAATTCGTGAGCTCTCGCGAGAGATCCGTCACGAAGGTCTGCACGTTGATATGCTCGGAGCTCCGGTTCAGGACCGTCCCGACCACCACCACGGGCTGTCGGCTCTTGGCCCGGACGTAGTTCTCCAGCCAGGGACTCCCGAGCGCCTCCTTGACCATCGTCTCGGCCACCATTCTCGAATCGGTGTCGTTCCAGCGCCCGCTGAGGTCCGTGACCACGCCTGCGTCCACCCGCGTGACCTTTGTGCCGCTCGAGCAGCCCCCCAGCAGCACCAGCGCACACGCCACCGGCAATACCGTACGAACCACACTCGTCCCCCGTCCCCCAAGAGTCTGCATCACCGTCCCCCCCGCGCCAGGGTGCGCCTGACTTCCTGTCCTCTTATTGTTTATTCGGAGCCCGCTGCTGTTCTTCTTTGTCGAGGCGATCGAAGAGCCGTTCGCTGTTCTTGCGAACGAAGTCCCGGACCTGGCTGTTCAATTCTTTGGATTGCTCGATCGCATCCTGCATGTCCTTCAGAGACATCCTCGCCAAGACGTAATAGGTGCCTGTTTTTTCGTCCTTGTAACGATCCACGGGCCTCACGCCATTCAGGGTCACGGCGGTAAAGGTTTTAATCGCTCGCTCCACGTTCTGCTCTTCGGTCGACTTGGTGAAATCAGCTGCGCTGGTGGAGGCCGCGTAGTCCCGCATCAAATACGATGTGTAGGTCTCGAAGTTCTTGGCTAACTCAGCTCGCGCCCGATTCTCCGCCGCATCCCATGCCAGCGGTTCGTTCTTGATGCCGATGATCGAACCGACCCCATAGAACACCCTCGTATCTTTGTCGTTGTACGGGCCTGATCCCTTCTTGACCCAGGTTGGCGGTCCCCCGCAGGCAGTCATTGCAACCAGTATCGTGACGGCTAGCCCACTGCCCATCAGCCGCGTCAGAGCGCTTCTCCTCGAAATCATGGAGCACCTCCTTCTTGGGCCATGAGACCTTGCGGTCTCATCTTGTATCATGCTCGCTCGGAGATAGATGTGACGGTCCTGTGCGCGAGAAATCCTCCAACGCTGGCTATCCAGGAACAGCCGCGAAGTTCTGATTTTCATGCTAACATGCGGTCCGGAAGCTGTCAACGCAGCCGCGGCGCGCACAATGGCTCCTTGATGGGTTGTGGCGAACCGGGTGGCGTGCCGACGTGGCTGGATGACCGTGCGAGGGGAACCGATGGCTGACGTCAAGATTCAAGATGGAGTGATCAAGGTCATCGACTTGGATATCCAGGATCCGAGGGCCGCAGCGGTGCTCGCAGAATATCCCGAGGCTCGTTGGGCGGAGGTGACGCGGCGCGCCATCAAGATCGGGTTGGGGTATCTCAAGGGCGGAGCGCAGAGCTAAAGCTCATTGCAGAGTGGCAGGCGGCGCCGCCCCCGCCTTCCTCAGATATTCACTCACCCGATTCTCGGTCCCGCCGGTTTCCAGATAGCGCTGATAGGCGTCGATCGACTTCTTCTGATCCTTCAGATCCTCGGCGTAGAGATCCCCCAATGAGAGGTACACGTCTGTGTACGTCGGGTTGACGGCAACAGCCTGGAGCAGGGCCCGCTCCGACTCCGGGAATCGACCTTTCTTCCGCAGGACCAGTCCTAACGTGTAATGCGAGTCCGGATTGGCCGGCGCGTGCTTCACCGCCTGCTCGGCCGCGATCAACGCTTGATCCAGGTTGGGCAACATCTCCAGATAGAGGTAGCTCTTCAGAACGTACGCATCCCCGTACGCGGGGTTGTACTCGATCGCCTTGTCCAGTCGTTCCAGGGCCTCTTGCACAGAACGCTGCTGCTGTAACAGCGAAAACGCCCGGTCATACTCTTCCTTCGCCGCCGCGGTGCGTTCGGCCTCGGTCTTGGGCGGCAGCCCCGTCCGAAACGAGGTCTTTTTCCCCTCAACCAAGACTGCATCGCCATCCCCGTCCAGCCGAGCGAACTGCGGGTGTTGAGCGCCGCCGGTCAACTCCGTCACCTGCTGCGACACATACGCGCCGAGTTCGCTGGCCATGATCCATCCGTTCTTGTCCGCGTCCGCGGCGCCCTTCAACCCGGCCAGGAGCGCCCGTACAAAGATTCCCCGCCCATCCTTCCGTGCCACCGCCTCGCCCTTGCGCGCGGCCGTCAACAGCTGAACCGCGCGCTTGTCGGTTTCATCCTCCGGCGACAGCCGCCCCTCGAGCGACAGTTGCTGGGGAGGCGTGACCTCCCATCCCGAGACGCCGGCATCGAGAAAAAAGAGGACGTGTTTGGACATCACCCGCCGGGAGAAGTCCTTCAAATGATCCATCGTGACCGCCTTGGACGCATTCGAAACCTGGGCATCCCAGGGCACCAAATACCCCAGCTCCTTGGAATGCATATCCTGCGTGACGCCGGCATGGCCCGCAAAGACAATCACCACGCGGTCCTGGCGTCCCACTTTGCGCGGCAGATAGTCATCGAGGACGGTGTTCAGCCGCCGCAAGCTGGCGTCCTTGTCGTACAGTTCGATGACTTCCTCGAATTTCAACTCCCGGAGGGCGTCGGCCACCACCTTTGCGTCAGCCACCGATCCGCTCAACTTTGGCGCCACCAGATAGTCATCGATTCCGATCACCAGGCCCCAGGACTTGTAATACAACCCTTCCGGCCGGCCGATCTGCCCGGAGGTGGTCGACACAGCCGTCAGGACAAGCGCGAGGACCATGACCCGGATCTGCCACCGTGCAAGTCGTTTCATCGTTGCC
This sequence comes from Nitrospiraceae bacterium, assembly GCA_050731075.1. Taxonomy (GTDB): domain Bacteria; phylum Nitrospirota; class Nitrospiria; order Nitrospirales; family Nitrospiraceae; genus 40CM-3-62-11. The sequence goes on along the minus strand of JBOHOM010000025.1, from coordinate 1,991 downwards.
TCAACCCGTGACAGGGTCGCCGCGAGCCGGATCTCCTTCTCCCCGCCCCGTCCATACGGCGCTCTCGGCGTGCGTCTGCATGCTACTCTTCACGTCTTTTTGCTGTCAAGAACGTGCCGGCCCCCACCTCTCCTCGCCAGGGGGTGGCAAGGACTCAACGCGAACTTCGCCGGAGCGGCGGGGCCCCACCCGGCATCCGGAGAGGGAAAACCGGTACTGACCACCGGCTCGTGGTCGCAGACCACGCCGACGGGAATACCGGAAGGCTTCCACTCCGGATGCCGTGGCAAGGGGTGCCGCGAGAGGCGCGGAAGCGTTGAGTCCTTGTCCCCCCTGCATCACCGGGCTTGAACATGCCGGCCCGCTTGCGCATAATGTGTCGCACCCGCGCCGGCGGAGGAAGACCGTCCAGAGACGAGGGATCGCGTAAGGAGCATCGTCATGAAAGCTCCCGACGAGAAAATCGAGAATCTCCTCCGGGTGGACCGGGTCGTGCATCCCACCCCTGAGACCAAAGCCCGCTCATACATTCAGGACTACGAATCCGAGTACCGGCGATCCATCGCCGACCCCGAAGCCTTCTGGGACAAGGTGGCCAGGGAGCTGGACTGGTTCACGCCCTGGCAGCGCGTGCTCGACTGGAAGTACCCGTGGGCCAAGTGGTTCGTCGGCGCCACCTGCAACATTTCCTATAACTGCCTGGACCGGCACGTCAAGACCTGGCGCAGGAACAAAGTCGCCGTGATCTGGGTGGGGGAACAGGGGCAAGAGCGAATCCTGACGTACGGGGAGCTCTTCCGGCAGGTGAACCGGTGTGCCAACGCGTTGAAGGCGCTGGGCCTGCGCAAGGGCGATCGGGCGTCGATCTATCTGCCGAAGATTCCCGAGCAGATCGTGGCCATGCTCGCCTGCGCCCGCATCGGCGTCATCCACAGCTTGGTGTACTCGGGGTTCAGCGCGCCGGCGCTGGAAAACCGCATCCGGGACGCCGAGTCCCGCGTCGTGATCACGGCGGACGTCGGGTATGACCGCGGGAAGTCCATCAATCTCAAAGGGGTCGTGGATCAAGCCGTCGCCAACTGCAGCAGCGTGGAAACCGTGGTGGTGGTCCGGCGGGAGACACCGGGCGTGCCGCTGGCCGCTCCCAAGGAGATCGATTGGCATGACTGGTTGGAGGGAGAAAAACCGGTCTGCGAGGCGGAACCGTTGGATGCCGAAGCGCCGCTGTACATCCTCTACACGTCCGGGACCACCGGCAAACCCAAGGGGGTGGTGCACGTGCACGGCGGGTACATGGTCGGCACGTACATCACCACCAAATATGTCTTCGATCTCAAGGAGGACGACGTCTATTTCTGCGTGGCCGATCCCGGCTGGGTGACCGGACACAGCTATATCGTCTACGGCCCGCTGTTGAACGGGGCTACGATCCTCACCGCCGAGGGCAAGCCTGATTATCCGAACCCGGGCCGCTGGTGGCGCCTCATCGAGCGGTACGGCGTATCGATCTTCTATACGACGCCGACCGCAATCCGTCTCCTCATGAAGTACGGCGAGGAATGGCCGAAGAAGTACGACCTCTCGACGCTGCGCGTGCTCGGCACCGTCGGCGAGCCGATCAACCCGGAGGCGTGGGAGTGGTACCACCGTGTCACGGGAGGCACCCGCCCGATCATGGACACCTGGTGGCAGACCGAAACCGGGATGATCCTGGTCACCCCGCTTCCCTCCGTCCCGTTGAAGCCCGGCTCGGCGACCCGCCCCTTCTTTGGCGTCGAGGCGGACGTCGTGGATCGGCAGGGCAAGAGCCTGCCGGCGAACGCCGGCGGGTTCGCGGTCATCAAGACGCCGTGGCCTTCGATGATGCGCACGATCTACAAAGATCCCGATCGCTACAAGGCGTACTGGAACATCATCCCCAACTGCTATACCGCGGGGGACGTCTGCCGGAAGGACGAAGACGGGTACTTCTGGTTCATGGGTCGGGCCGA
>JBOHOM010000024.1:0-3843 GCA_050731075.1 Nitrospiraceae bacterium | reverse complement strand
CGCTTGAGGGGCCCATCCTCAGAGAATGTTGGCTGGTTGAAATGATTCTTGGCCTGAGCAGCAGGCGCCCCTTTCCGAAGCGGGCCACGCTGCTAGTCGTCGGGGGGACATGGGCGCTCATGGTTCTCGCGGCCTTGATTTTCGTGGCCCACTACGGCAGCAACGTCCCCTCCTGGGACGACTGGGACATGGTCCCAACGATGACCGGCGCACAGCCGGTGACCGCAGCCTGGCTCTGGTCGCAACACAACGAGCACCGGGTCCCCCTACCCAGGCTGCTCCTGCTCGGCCTCTATCGGATCAAACCCGACTTCCGGGTGCCGATGTTCTTCAACGTGCTCGTGATGGCGGCGCTCGCCTTGGCGATGATCCTCGCGGCCTGGAGCGCGCGTGGGGACCTGAGCTATACGGACGCTTTTTTTCCCCTGCTCCTCCTCAACGTGGCACACGGGCTGAACTTCATCTGGGCCTGGCAGCTCGAGTTCTTTGTCTCCACCGCGCTCGCCGGCACGGTGCTGCTCATCGTGACCCGGGCTTCCGCGTTCCGGATATCGACCGCCGCTGCGACCGGGATTTGCCTGCTTCTGTTGGGAATGTCCGGTGCACATGGCGTGGCGCTACTGCCCGCCATGGCGGTCTGGCTGGGCGGGGCAGGGCTCCTCGGCTGGCGTTCAGGGGGGCGCCACGCCCAGCGGGACGGCCTCGCGGCGCTTGGTCTCGCTTTCGGCGCGCTACTCCTGACCGCGCTCTACTTCGTGGGATACGAAACCGTGCCTTATCATCCTACCAGCTCCAGCGTGCGGGCCACACTCTGGACGGCCCTCCAGTTTCTGACCATGGGCTTTGGACCCGCCGTCAGCACTCTCTGGCCCGCCTCGGGTATCGCCATGCTTGGTCTGCTTTTCATCACCTGCGCGCTGCTCGGCCGCGTGTTCTGGAAGCAACCCGGGGAGCGCTACCGGGCACTCGGCCTTCTCGGCTTCTTCGCCGCCATGAGTTCCCTCGCTGTCGGTCTGGGCTTGGGACGGAACGGATTCGAGCCCCGCTATGTCACCCTGTCGGTGCCGGCACTCTGTGGCGTGTATTTCGCCTGGAGCCTATACGGCCCTCCCATGGCCAATCTCCCCGCGCGGGCGGCACTCTTCCTGATTGCGCTGGTCACGTTCTGGCCCAACACCGAGTTCGGCGTTGCCTATGCGGCCGACGTCCGGTCCCGCTTGGGATCGTTCGAGCGGGACCTCGCGGCCGGGGTCTCAGGCCCCGAGCTGATCGGGCGCTACCATGCGTACCTACATCCGCACCAAGACTTGCTGACCGACTACCTTCCGATGCTCGGCCGAGCCGGCATCGGTCGATTCCGCCTCCTACGCTATGCCCCCCCGAGCCGCCATATCACCCTTCCGCTCGTGCCCATCGCGGTGAATCAAGTGAGGTGGCAGGAAGGGACGGCGGTTGTGACCGGATCCTTTCCGTACCTGGAATTTGCCCTGCCCGCGGACACGTACGTTCACGGTGTCCGCCTGAGGTACACCCCTTTGAATACGGACGGAAGGCTCCCCTTCGTCTCCATCTACTGGAAGAGGAGCGATCACGAGGCGTTCGACCAGACGCGGTACTACAAGTTCTCGCCCACCGGCGACCGCATGAACTGGGAACGAGGAGCCTGGACACGCCTGAACGACCCGGACACGGCCGTGACCGTCTGGATCTATGACCGGGTTCGCCAGGTCCGCATCAGCCCCGACCGGAAGCCGGGCGTCTTCAAGATCCTGGAACTTGCCTTGATCGTGCCGGCGAACGGCTGACCAGGGACCGTTCATGGACAGGGCGTGTGCGAAAGTGCGGTCAGGCGGCGGGCACGAGGGATGAATGGCACAGACCATGACCGAACGAAGCGGCTTGATAGATCAGACGGGCGTCAGGCACGTTGCCCTCCTCGTTTGCATCGTCCTGCTGGTCTGGGTCCCACGGCTCAGCGGCCCCATCGACCTCCGGTATGACGGCGGCGTGTACTACATCCTCGGCACCTCGCTGGCAGAAGGAAAGGGCTATCGCCTGCTGAACGAGCCCGGCGAGATCGAAGCCGTTCAGTATCCCCCCCTGTTGCCTGTCTTCGTGGCGGCACACCAGCGGGTTCTCGGCACGAGCGACACCATCGTGGTGGGTCAGGCCTTGCGCTTCTCCTTCCTGGTTCTCTTGGTGGCCTACGCGATTGCCGCCTACGCCCTGGCCCGGCGGCTCCTCACCCCGGGATTCGCCCTGCTCGTGGGGGCACTGACTTCGCTCCAACATTACACCGTCTTCCTTTCGGACCTGTTATTCGCCGAGATCCCCTTCGCCCTTGCCACCGTCGCCTTCGTCGTATGCCATCGCGCGTCCCGCCGCGGCCGATTCGTGCTCATGGCGCTGCTGGGAACGGTCGCCTTCCTCCTGCGCTCCTTAGGCATAGCTCTACTCGGAGCGTGGATCGCCGACGCGTTCCTGCGCCGCCACTTCGGCCAGACGGTGCTCAGGTCGGCCGTCGCCTTGATCCCGATCCTCCTCTGGTACTCCTTTGTCGCCCGGGTGACCACGGGACCCGAGTACACACACCCCACCTACCCGTACCAGAGAGCGCTTTACCAGTACTACAACGTCTCCTACACCAGCAACCTGAAGCTGATCGACCCCTTCCGACCAGAGCTCGGCGAGGCTTCGCCGGCTGATCTGGCGCGGCGGTTCCTCTCCAACGCCGGCGGCTTGATCCCCTCACTCGGCGAGGCGGTCGTGGGGCCGAGGCGGTTTTGGGAGAACAGCCTCGGGCGGATCCACTGGCGGCTGAGCGGGGCCGTGAACCTCCTCTTCGGCTCCGTCGTTCTCGCTGGCTTAGGTCTCCTGGCGAGTCGGGGGGAGTGGCTCATCCCGCTATACGTAATGGCCTCGGTGAGCATCATCTTCATCACCCCCTGGCCTGCCCAGTTCACGCGTTATCTCTCGCCTCTCGCCCCTTTCCTGGCGCTTGCGCTGGCCGAATTGCTCTCGCGGGCACGGAGATGGTCCCTCCAGAGACCGGAAGGCGAGGCCATCCGGATCATCACACACGCCACCGCGACGCTGGCTGTGGCCATGCAGGTCACCCAACTTCTTACGGCTTTCGCCTTGTTTCACGAGCCGGCGACTCACGTGGACGCCCGCGGGACGCGGGCGGACGGGCGACTCTTCTACTACGACCGCCGGTGGCAAGCCTTCGACGCCTCGCTCGCGTGGCTGCGGCAGCATGCAGTCGGCGAGGGTGTGGTGGCCACGTCGGCGCCGCACCGCATCTATCTGACCACAGGCCTCAAGGCGGTGCTGCCTCCCCTCGAAGCCGACCCCGCCCTCGCCCAGCGCCTTCTCGACTCGGTCCCCGTTCGCTACGTGATCGTGGACGATCTCACCTTCACGGACATGAGCCGCTGGTACGCGGGACCGGTGGTGCAATCCCGTCCCGACCTGTGGGAGCTGGTGTACGCGGAGGGGGCGAGAATCTACCGCCGCCGGGACATCCCCCCTTCGAGAGTCCCGAGCACCGCTGGCGCGCCGGGACATCCTGAGGGGTGAGGCTATGTCAATGACGACACCAGAAGGAAGCCACCAGGCCGCGGGTGCGGTGGAAGTCTCCATCGTGATGCCTTGTCTCAACGAGGCCGATACCTTGGAGGCTTGTATCACTAAGGCCCAGCGGGCGCTCCGGGAGAGCGGCATCGCTGGCGAAGTCATCGTGGCCGACAACGGCAGCACCGATGGCTCGGCCGAGATTGCTGCCCGCCTGGGGGCGCGGGTGGTGCGCGTGGGGGAGCGGGGGTATGGCCATGCGCTCATGGG
>JBOHOM010000023.1:0-2236 GCA_050731075.1 Nitrospiraceae bacterium | reverse complement strand
ACCAGGTTGGAACAGTTCACCCTCGCAAACGTGCTCTCATTGTCGCCGATGGATGCGCTCTTCAAGACGCCATCCTGGAAGGTCAGTGCGGGAACACAAACGATCGTGCACAATGAGTGCTCCTTGTGCACCAACTGGAATCTCAACGGAGGAATCGGGGCGGCTGCTGAAACGACGTTGCTACGGCGCGAAGTGTACTTTGCCTTTGCGGAAGCCGATGCGAATTACAGTCAGGCGTATGACGAACGGCACCGCGTCGGCGGAGGCGGGACCGTCGGCATGCTGGCCGATTTGACCGGCCGCTGGAAGCTGATGGCCTCCGGCAGTTACCTGCGCTATGCGCTCGGTGAGCATTCCGACGACTTCCGGTGGTTCGTGGGTCAGCGCTTCACGCTTGGTCAGAACCTCGCGGTGCGGTTAGAGTACAATCACCGGGACCACGACAATGATGTGCTGTTCGCCGTGCAGGCGTTCTTTTAAAATGAGCCAACAGCGAATAGCCAATAGCGAACAGCCAGAGAAGAAACTTCGTTGTCTCGGATCAGTCCTTAAGCTAGTCGCTATTCGCTACTAGCTATTCGCTGAAAAGATGAGCAACCTTCTGGATCAGCTCTTCGTCTACCATCCGGCGCCGTGGATCGAGCGGGATTGGGGCCGGGTGAGCGGGCTCCCGCTGGAAGAGGTGTGGTTTCCCGCCGCCGATGGCACCAGCCTCTTCGGGTGGTACGTGGAGTCCTCGGCCAGCCCGGCCGTCCTGCTCTGGTGTCATGGGAACGCGGGCAATATCATCAACAGGCTGGACAACCTGGCTGAGCTGTACCGGTTGGGAATCTCCGTGTTCCTGTTCGATTATCGGGGCTACGGCCGGAGTCGCGGAGGTCCGTCCGAGGACGGACTGTACCAGGACGCGCTGGGGGCCTATGCCTATTTGCTCGGAACTCGGCGTACCCGACCGGACCGGATCGTCCTGTTCGGTCGCTCCTTGGGCGCCGCGGTGGCGGGGGAAGTGGCGAGTCAACGCCGGGCGGCCGGTCTGATCCTGGAATCCTGTTTCCCCTCGATCGAGGCGCTTGCCAGGGCGCACTATTTCGGGCTGCCGGTGCATTGGCTGCTTGGCGCGCGGTTTGACCTTGCGGCGCGGCTAAAGCGAATCTCGATGCCGACTCTCTTCGTCCATGGCGACCGGGACACGATCGTCCCGATCCACCTGGGGAGGCAGGTGTTTGAGGCGGCGCGTGAGCCGAAGTCCTTCTATCTCGTCCCGGGCGCGGACCACAATGATTTGTATCAGGTTGGGGGGAAACCCTATTTTCAGCGGCTGAAGCGCTTCGTTGAAGAGGTCATGTCGCGATGACGCGATTTGATTTGGTGTGCCTGAAGGGGCTACACTCCATAGCCGTCTTGACGTACCTCAGCAAGGAGGGAGTGCGATGAAACCGCTACTTTACTCAATTGGACTGTTTTGTCTCTTCGCTCTCATGGCAGGAGCCTGCGAAGCCAAGAAAGAAGTCGGAGCGGAGACCGCCCTGATGGCCCCTGCAAGTTCAACCGGCCGGGCGGACAATGATGAAGGCGTCGGTCATTACAGGCAGGGCCACTGGGACGTGGCCGAGGGACACTTCCGCAAAGCGATCAAGGTGGACGCCAATCTGGCCCACGCTCATTTCAATCTTGGTCTGGCGCTGGACAAGATGGGCAAGCACGACGAGGCCACGGCGGAATTCAAGAAGGCCGCCGAACTGGCACCCACAACCGTCGCGATCAAAGAGTCGCCGATCCTCAAAAAGCACCTCGGCATGTAGGGCCCTGCCCAAGTGCGCCTTCTCAATCTTCCCTGGAAGAGGGATGTCCATTCCCACAGGCTTCTTGTGGTTTCAAGAGGTCCCACTCTCGCGCGCCGCCGCCCCCCGCCTTCCCTGTGTCCAGTCATGACCCGTCAATGAACCATCAACTGTTGGCACTTACATAGGCATTCTGGTACAGTGCCGCGACCTCTCGCTGGCCGGGACTGCCAAGCCCGGCATCGGACGCTGGTCCGGTGGGGTCATGGATGTGGACGCGGGCGAACAAGGAGGGAGGTGTGCGGAGAAGGTTGAATGCGTCGGTGAAGTGGGTGGTCTGCGTCGCACTGGCTGTGGCAAGCGGAGGATGTGCCATGGGGCCGGAGCGTCTCCCGGACATGCAGACGAGCGTGCCCTTGCCGGAGAGCGATGTGGACGGCAGCCCGTCCCTCACG
>JBOHOM010000022.1:0-8362 GCA_050731075.1 Nitrospiraceae bacterium | reverse complement strand
CTTGCCTTCGATAAAATTTCGGCTTACGCTTACAGGCTGCTGACGAGGACCGGGGGCATTTTTCTGCGGCGGCGGCAGCATGACCGCCGGCCGGAGAGGTCCACGGATCGTCCCGCTGGGAGCCGGACGGAGGCATGGCGATGGAAGCGAAAGTCCTGCCGGACAATCTGCAAGAACTCCAGCAGAAGGTCGCCTATGCCGAACAGGTCAAACTCATCACGAACAAGATCCATGCGGCCCAGGAACTGAATCAGATTCTCGTCGACCTCCAGAAGGATATCCTCAGCCTGTTCGACGCCGAGGGCCTCACCCTCTACGCCTGCGACACCGAGAAGAAAGAGATCTTCGCCAGGATTCCGCACATCGACACGATTGAAGAGATCAGGATACCGATCGGCGAGCAGAGCCTCCCCGGATTCACCGCGAAGTACCTCCGCCCGATCAACATCGGCGACGCCTACAGCAAGTCGGAGCTGTCCGGCATCCATCCCTCCCTCACGCACGACAGTTCATGGGACAAGAAGACCAGCTTCAAGACGAAGCAGGTGCTGACTTACCCCATCGTCGCGGAAAATAAATACCTCATGGGCGTCATCCAACTGCTCAATAAGAAGGGCGGCGGACGCTTCACGAAGAAGGATGAAGACTCGGTGGCGGAAATCGCCAAGGGGTTGGGCATCGCCTTCTTCAATCTGCGTAAACTCGCCAAGAAGACCCCCACGAAATTCGACCACCTCGTGGCCAAAAACCTGATCACCCAGGCCGAACTCGAAGCCGCCATCGCCGAGGCCCGCAAGGGGTCCGCCGACCTCGAATCGCTCTTGATCGAGAAGTATAGAGTGCCGAAGGCCGAGCTGGGCAAGTCTCTCAGCCAGTTTTACAAGTGTCCTCACGTCGAGTATCACGAGCGGATGTTCCTCGACCCCGAATTGCTCAAGGCGCTGAACGTCGATTATCTGAAGAAAAACTACTGGACTCCGATCAAGCGGGACAAGACCGGCGTGGAGATCCTGATCGACGACCCCAACGACCTGGACAAGGTCCAGGACATCAAACGAAGCTTCCCCGGCCAGACCATCCGCTTCGCCGTCTGCCTCCGACGCGACATCCTGCAGTTGTTGAGGATCGCGACCGGAGGACAGGCGGATCCGACCGCCAAAGGGTCCGTGTCGGACATTCTCGGCGAACTGATCAGCGAATCCATGCTGGAGCAGCAGGAAGACGCGACCGTCGGTGGAGTCGACGAGAACGACAGCGCCATCGTCAGGCTGGCCAACCAGATCATCGCGGACGCCTATCGCATGGGCAGTTCGGACATCCATGTGGAGCCCTACGGCGAGAAGCATGAGACCTTGGTGCGGTTCCGCGTGGACGGAAGCTGCTTTGAATACATGAAGATTCCCCCGAGTTACCGCCGGGCGATCGTCTCGCGCCTCAAGATCATGGCCAGCCTGGACATCGCCGAGCGCCGCAAACCCCAGGATGGCAAGATCAAGTTCAAGGTCGGCGAGCGGGATATCGAACTCCGCGTGGCCACCGTGCCGACCGCCGGATTGGCCAACGAGGACGTGGTCATGCGCATCCTGGCGAGCAGCGAGGCGCTGCCGCTGGAGAAAATGAGCTTTTCAGACCGGAATATCCGCGAGCTGAAAAAAATCGCCGAGAAGCCATACGGGATCATCCTGTGCGTCGGCCCGACCGGGTCCGGCAAAACCACCACCTTGCACTCCGTCCTGGGCCATATCAACAAGCCCGACCGCAAGATCTGGACCGCCGAGGACCCGGTCGAGATCACCCAATTCGGCCTGCGACAGGTGCAGGTGCATCCCAAGATCGGGTTTACGTTTGCCATCGCCATGCGCGCGTTCCTGCGGGCCGATCCGGACGTGATCATGGTGGGTGAGATGAGGGACAAGGAAACAGCCGATGTCGGGATTGAGGCGTCCCTGACCGGGCACCTGGTGCTCAGTACCCTCCACACCAACAGCTCGGTCGAGACGGTGACCCGTCTGCTGGACATGGGTTGCGACCCCTTCAGTTTCGCGGACGCCATGCTGGGCGTCCTCGCCCAACGGCTGTGTAAACGGATTTGCTCGAACTGCAAAGAGGAATACCGGGGGTCGAAGGAAGAGTACGAGGAGATGGTCGCCGGTTATGGAGCGGACTACTGGGAGAAGCTGGGGGTCAAGTATGACAGCAACTTCAAGCTCATCCGCGGGAAGGGATGCGAGCCGTGCGCCAAGACCGGGTTTAAAGGCCGGGTCGCCCTCCACGAGCTGCTGCTCGGCACGGATCGGATGAAACGGCTCATCCAGTCCAAAGCCAAGACCGAAGAGCTGCTCAACTTAGCCCTCCAAGAGGGGATGAGCACCCTCGTGCAGGATGGGATCCAAAAAGTCCTCCGGGGCCAGACCACGTACAAACAGGTCAAAGCGGTCGCGATCAAGTAGACCCGCCACGTCGAGGGCCTCAGAGCCGCCTGCCCGATCGAGCGAATCGCTCGCTCACCAGCGCACCGGTCGGTCGCAATCCTTGCGCCTCGATCACGTTCTGGACCGCTTTGATCCGCGCGCTGAAGTTCGGGTGGGTCTTGAAGAAGGCCTTGTCGTCTCCCTTGAGCGCGCGCAGCCGGTTGAGCAGCGCGAGCTAGGCGGTGGGATCATATCCGACACGGGCTGCGAACACATCGCCGAGCGCGTCCGCCTGGGTTTCCTTGTCCTGATCAGGGTGGAGCCGCGAGGGAGGGGGGTCCAGAATCCTGCAGCGTATCGAGCTCGTTCTGGAGTTGCTTGGCGTCCACCCGCCGGCCTTGTGCACGGGAGAGCGCCAGCGCGTGATTGAGCTCAGCCAGCGCCCGGGCCGTCTCGCCCAGCGCCCGATAACTCCAGTATGCCCGCTTGGCGTAGGCCAACGCCACGTCCTTGTGGTTCTGCGCCTCGGCGATGCGGGCGAGGTTCGCCAGATCTGCGGCGATGGAGTCCCGGTTCTCGACCGCCTTATCCAGCGCCAGCGCCGCCTCATACCGCGTCCGCGCCTCGTCCAGGCGACCCGCCTCCTCCGCGATGAGCCCCAGGTTCACGAGATTGGCGGCCTGGCCCCTCGAATCACCCAGCGCCTGATTGATCGCCAGAGCGGCCTGAAATGAGGCCTCGGCCTCGCGCACCTGGCCGGCGCGCTTCTGGATCAACCCCATATTGTTGAGGAGCACCGCTTCGCGGTCACGGTCGGCTGCCTGCCGGACCAGCGAGAGGGCTTGCTCATACCGCGCCTTCGCCTGATCCGCCCGGCCGGAGAGCTGCAACGCCGTGCCCAGCTGCGCCAGCGTGTCCGCGAGCAGGTCGGGACGGCCGACTTGTTCCGCGAGGGTCAGGGCGCGATGATGCAGTTCGGTCGCCTCGGCCGCATTCCCCTCGAGCGCCGCGACCGCTCCAAGACCATTCAAGGCCTGCGCCATGCCCGCGCGATCGTCCAGGCTCTCAGCCAGCTGTCTGGCGTCCTCGAACGCCGCCGTGGCCAGCTCGCGCTCGCCCCGCTCGAGCAGGCGTTGTCCCTGGGCATGCAGCGCGCGAACTTTCATGGCCAGCGGAGGCACCGTTTCCGTCGGAGCCCCGCCGGCACAGGCCGTGGCCAGCAGCACCACCGCCAGTCCCGCTCTCCCCACCTGCATGGTTCGCCTCACCGGCCGAGCTGGTCCCCGCGAAGACTCCGCAGGCCGTTCTCGGACCGGCTGGGAGCCTTTGGCTCCGCATTCTTGACGAACGCGCTGACCGGAAACGTCTTTTTCGCCCCCCGGACGATCGTGTTCACGTCATCCAGCGTCTCGTGGGCGCCTTGCACGATCGGGAGGAGATCCTTGCTGATGCCTTTCAGGGATTGAGTCGTGGACTTGACGTTGTTCACGGCATCCTGCGCGGACTCCACGAGGCCCGGCAGCTTCCTCGTTGCCGCGCGCACATCGCCCGTGGCCCCCTCCACCGTCGCGAGCGTCTTTCTGACGGAATCGGTCAGCTCCGGCAGCGCCGCCGTCGTTCGATCGACCGAGCCGACCGCACGTTGGATCGATGCCATCACCTCGGGCAGCGCCCGGGTCGCCTGCTCGACTTGGGCCACGGCTTGGCCTGCGGTCTGGACCCTGGCGTGGACATCCTTGGTGATCTCGTCGACGCGTAGCAGCGTCTGTTGGACCGATTCCAACACCGGTTTGACCTCGGTCACCAGCTCGGCGAAGTCCCGCGGCTCGACCGTGTGAATCGTGGCGCCGTCATACAAGATCGACTTGCTGCGGCTCCCCATGGCGATCTCGACCTGGGGCTGGCCGACGAACAGGCCGCTTGACGTCACGCTGGCGACCGAATCGTCCCGCACCTTGTCCTGATACTTTCTGAGCAGGAGGAGCGTCACGTCGATCGTGCCGTCCTCCGTGAATTCCACGGCGTCCACCTTCCCGATCAGGATACCCGAGACGAGCACCTCCGCTCCCGGCCCAAGGCCATGCGAATGTTTCACCATCGCATGGAGACGGTACTTCTCCTCGAAGACATGCTCGGCCTTGGCCTTGAAGATCCCGGCAGCGACCAGGCCGAGCAACGGCACGAGCACGAACATCCCGACAATCTGCGCGATCCGGCCTCCCGACAACTTGTGTGCATAGTGCAGCTTCATGTGACACCTCGATCGGTTAGAGGGATTGCTCCGGAATTCCTGGTGCAGTCAAATACTGTTTCATGCCCGCGTCCGCCATCGTCAGGAGGTCCTGGTGGCGGGCGACCGCCTCAAGCCGTCCCCCTCGCATGAAGGCGACACGGTCGGCGGTCTCCATCAGCGAGGAGAAGGCGCGCATGGTCGCCAGAATGGTCAGCGACCGAGTCCGCCGGCACTCGGCAAAGAGTCGTCCGAGTCGTTGGATCATCTCTGCGTCGAGCCCCTCCGTCGGGTCCTCGAGCAACAACAACTCCTGGTCCATGATGAGCGCCCGCACGATGGCCGCGCAGCGAGCCTCCCCCGCATTGAGCTGCGCCGGGAACCGATCCCGCAGCGGGGTCAACCCGAGGGTTTCCAGCCGGGCTTTCACCAGCGACTGAATGGCGGACTCCGGCATGGCGCCGTGGTAGCGCAGCGGCAGCGCCACATTGTCAAAGATCGTCATGTTGCTGAGCAGGCCGGGCTGCTGCAGGACGATACCAATGCGCAGCCGGAGTTCCACCAGCTCCTGCTCGCTGAGCTGAGACAAGTCACGCCCGAGGACGCGCACCGTGCCTCGACTCGGGGAGACGAGTCCCGCGCAGAGCTTGAGAAGCAGCCCTCTTCCCGATCGGCTTGGTCCGACTAAAGACATGAATTCGCCAACTTCAACAGACAAGCTTAACTCGACCTGGAGGCTCTGCTCCTCCCACTCCAGACACACGTCCGATAGTTCAACCGCGAAGTTCATTAGAAGTAGGCCGTCACCGTGACCACGATATCAAGGATCAGACAAATCGTCACGGAGTTAATCATCGCCCGGGTCGTCTGTTGGGGCACCTCCGTGTACGAGGAACGGACCGAGAGGCCGTGATGGCAACAGATCGTCGCCACCGCCGTGCCGAACAGGACGCTTTTGACCGCCGTGACCACCACATCGATCAGAGAGAGCGAGTGGGTGACCGCCTGCGCGAATACCCCGAACGGCACCGTCAGCTCGGCCTTGGCCACCACGAACCCCCCCAGCACCGCCACGGCGTCGAAATAGAGCGTCAGGCACACCATGGCGATCACCATACCCACCAGCCTCGGCATGACGATGAGCCGCGTAACCCGCACCCCCATCAACTCCAGCGCAGCCACCTCCTGCCCGACGCGCATGTTCCCCAACTCGGTGGCGATCGCGGTCCCCGAGCGGCCCACGACGATGAAGGCCGTGAGCAGCGGCCCCAGTTCCCGGATGACCACCACCACGATAATGTTGCCGAGCAGCGCGCCCGCCCCCACTTTGGGAAGCTGCGTGCCGGCCTGGGTGATGATGATGAACCCCAGCATCAAGGCAATCGCGCTCACCACCGGCACCGCGTCAACGCCGGTGAAGAGAATCTGGCGGGTGATGACGCGGAGCGCTTCCCCCCGTCCTTGCCGGCCGGGCGTCACGAGTTCCCGCAGCGACAGGTAGACGAGGCCAGTGAGATCGACCAGATAGGTGTACCCGTCGATCGTCCGTTGTCCGACCCATGCCACGACCGCCACGAGTCATCTCCTCGCCGGGACTGTGCGCCACCCTGCCGCGTGAAGTTCTGGATGATGTTGAGAATTCTAGGAGAAAGCAGGGGCGATTGCAATGAACGGGGACCTCTCCGGCGCGGCCCGGTTTGACACCGCGCAGGCAGTATGTTAGCCTACAGCACCGTACGAGCCATGGTGACTCTCCTACCTCTCGCGCTTCCGCTTCGGTGAGTGCATCGCCCGCGCGATCGGTTCTCTGGGAATCGCTGCTCCTACGGCCCATGGCTTCCGTGCCCCGGGTATCGTGCAAGGAAGCGGGCTGACCCGGCTGTCACATTGATGCGTGCGATTCCCTGAGAGAACATCCTTCTGCCCACCGGAGCACCCCGAACCCGGCGAAGACCGTATCGGTCAGGGGCCCGATGGTGGGAGAACGCGACAGAAAGGAATCCCCATGGGCAGACTGAACGTGGACCCGATCGCCACGTTTTCCGATGGCTCGCAGTTGCTGGTCAGTACGCACTACTCTCGGGAAGGCCGGTTTACCTGCGGGCTGTATGTGGCCCTGTCAGGCGGCGAAGGTCAATTGGATCTGCGAGTGATCTCGGACCAGCACGAAGCAGCCACCTGTCTCGAGGCTCAGGAAATCGCGTACAGTTATGCGCAGCGGCTGTACCCGGGCACTGCGGTCGGGATGAAGAAACCTCCATATCTGGTCTGGCAGGGACCGGCATCCAATACATGATCTCCCGCGGGTGATCGTATCGGTCTTGCCGGGGATGTAGGGGGGAAGGTCAGTCAGAAGGAGAACATGATGAAAATCACCATGAGTTGGCCTGGCAACAGAAAAACACCGAAAGAGAAGCGCGTCGTGCACAAACCGAAGATTCGATGGCAGCAATTGGGATTCAAGGACCTGTCGGAAGAGCCGGCCTCCATTTCCATGGACGAGATCAGGCGTCAAGTTGTGGTGCTGTCAGGCCGGGGACTTGGACACGCGGCGCGGGCGCGCGCCGGCGAGCAAAGCGGGCCGGCCTCGGGCGCACGCACTCAAGGCAAAGCCAACCGCGCCAAACGTCATGGACCGACTGAACAAGACTGATGGTCTCTCTCTCGTCGCCTCGGGCCGGGCGATGACGCTGAAACAGGAAGGCCCGTCACCGATGTTGGATTGTCCCGGGAACTCTGATTGGAAGTCGACTCACGCCGCCGTGTTCCCACCGTGCGCCCGTGTCGTCCTTTCGGCAGTGCGCTCTCGAGTTCAAGACAATGTCGCAATCCAAAAGGAGGAACCCGATGGGTTCAAAACTTTATGTGGGTGGCTTGCCGTACGCCGCCACAGAACCGCAGTTGAATGATCTGTTTGCCGCTCACGGCACCGTCGAATCGGTGCGCGTGGTCACGGACAAGTTCACGGGGCAATCACGAGGCTTCGGCTTCGTGGAAATGTCCACCCCCGAGGAGGCCAAGAAGGCCATCGAGGCGTTGAACGGCACCCAATTCGAGGGCCGGACGCTCACCGTGAACGAAGCGAGACCACAGGAGCCCCGCTCCGGCGGAGGCGGAGGCGGGCGAGGCGGTGACCGTGGAGGACGTGGCGGGCGCTGGTAATCGATCCCACAGATCGGATCGCTCCTTAACCACACGAGCGGCGGGGATGTCCATGCGTGGCATCCCTGCCCGCTCCAGAACGGGCGGGAACGCGCCAACGAGGGCACCATCGGAAGACCAGGGAAAATGACCATCGCGAAACGCGATCGTGAGAAGGCGAAGCAACTGAAACAACGGGAGAAGGAAGCCCGTCGCGTCCAGCGCAAGGCCGAGAAAGTCACCCGGCCTGCTCAAACCGACGGGGAAGATCCAGACCTGGCCGGGCTGAAATGGGGGCCGCAAGCTCCGCTCTTCTAGTCCCTCAGCAGCCGAGCTTCTCTTCGCCCTGTCTCCGGTCTCACGGCCGCCGAGCCAGGGACTACTCCGACAACAAGACGACACACACCCCGCTCCGGTCCGCAAAGGGTCAATGCGCATGCCAGACCCTTAGCCTTCATTCGGGTCACTTGAAGAGTCCCTTGACGCCCTCGAAGGCTTTGGATGCGCCGTGACCGACCAGCTCCGCGGCAGCCTTGGCCTCCTTCTCCAGGGACTTTGCCGCGCTGGCAACCGCCTGGAC
>JBOHOM010000021.1:0-8238 GCA_050731075.1 Nitrospiraceae bacterium | reverse complement strand
GATTCAGTCCATGGAAGAGGAGCTCCGGCAGCTCCATCAGTCGCGGTATCAACTGGAGCAGGCGTACAAGCAGAATGAAAAACTCACCTCCACGCTGCAGGACGCCAAGGCACAAATCGAGGCGCTCCGTGCGGAAGTGGACAAGCTGACCGCGCCCCCGTCCACGTACGCGATTTTTTCCAGCCTGAACTCCGATGCGACGGCGAACGTGTATGTGTCCGGCCGCAAGATGAAGGTCAACCTGCACCCGTCAATCAGGTCGAAAGAACTGAGAAAAGGACAAGAGGTGATCCTCAATGAAGCGTTCAACGTCATCGAGGCCCGCGGATTCGACGGACAGGGTGAAGTGGTCCGCTTGAAAGACCTCCTCGAGGGACGCCGCGCGCTCGTGACGCTTCATTTCGACGAGGAGAAAGTCGCGGAGCTGGGAGAGCCGTTGCTCGAAGAGCGACTCAGCGTCGGGGATCACCTCCTCTACGACCCGCGGTCGGGGTATGTCATCGAGAAGCTCCCGAAATCCGAGGCGGAGGAGCTGGTGCTGGAAGAAGTCCCCGACGTCAGCTATGAGCACATCGGAGGGCTTGAAAAGGAGATCGAACAGGTTCGGGATGCGGTCGAGTTGCCGTTCCTCCACCCGCAGCTCTTCGCGGAACACAAGCTGAGCCCGCCGAAGGGAGTCCTGCTGTATGGGCCGCCCGGTTGCGGGAAGACATTGATCGCCAAGGCGGTGGCCAACTCGATCGCGAAGAAGCTGGGCCACCTCACCGGCAAGGAGGTTCGCAGCTTTTTCCTGCATGTCAAGGGCCCCGAGTTGTTGAACAAATACGTGGGCGAGTCGGAGCGGCAGGTGCGGGAAGTGTTCAAGAAAGCCAAGGACCGCGCGTCGGCCGGCAACCCGGTCATCGTGTTCTTCGATGAGATGGACGCCCTGTTCCGAACTCGCGGCACCGGCATTTCCTCGGATGTCGAATCCACGATCGTCCCGCAATTCCTCTCGGAGATCGACGGGATGGAGAGCCTGCGCAACGTGATCGTCATCGGGGCCAGCAACCGGCAGGATCTCATCGATCCGGCCGTGCTCAGGGCCGGTCGTCTGGACGTGAAGATCAAGATCTCGCGGCCTGACGCGGCGGCCGCACGGGACATCTTCTCCAAGTACGTCGTCCCGGACCTTCCGTTCGCGCCGGAGGAAGTGGAGCGTCATGCGGGGGACCGGAATACGCTGGTTGACCGTTTGATCGGGATGACCGTTGAGACCATGTACGCGGCGAGTGAGGAGAACAAATTCCTTGAGGTGACCTATGCGAACGGGGAAAAGGAGCTGCTCTATTTCAAGGATTTCGCCAGCGGCGCGTTGATCGAGGGGATCGTCTCTCGCGCGAAGAAATACGCCATCAAACGGGCCATCGCGACCCAGGCGAAAGGGATCAAAGCCGATGATCTGCTCCGGGCGATCCGGGATGAATTCAAGGAGCACGAGGATTTGCCGAACACCACGAATCCGGACGACTGGGCAAAGATCGCCGGGAAAAAAGGCGAAAAGATCATTCACGTCCGGACCATTACGGCGGGTTCGACCGAGTCGAGGCGGATCGAGACGATCGGTACCGGCCATTATTTCTGAGGTCAATCCTTGGCCCCGCGCAAGGTGAACGCAGCGAGCATATTGGAGAGATCATTGTGCAACGCGTAATGGGAACCGAAACCGAGTTCGGCATTGCCGCTCGTGAAGCGGAGGCCCTCGATCCGGTCTCCAATTCGCTCCAGTTGATCGGACACTATCCCGCGCTCCCATCCCCTCAGGCGATCTGGGACTATGAGAACGAGAACCCGCTGCTCGATGTCCGGGGGTTTGAGGTAGAAGGCGAGCGGGAGCGACCGGGCCCCGAGTACAACCGGCTGCTCAACAAGCTGCTCTCCAACGGCGGGCGGTTGTATGTCGACGGCGCGCATCCGGAATATTCCACTCCGGAATGCACCAACCCGCGCGAGCTCATGGCCTTCGAGCGGGCGGGCGAGCGCGTGCTGGCCGACTGCTTGCGAGCCTTGGCCCTAACACGCGGCGGAGAAAAATTTCTTTTGTATAAAAACAATACGGACGGGAAGGGCAACAGCTACGGATACCATGAGAATTATCTGCTTGCCCGCTCCGTTCCCTTTGACCAGATTGTCCGGATGCTGCTGCCTTTCCTGGTGACCCGGCAGATCTATGCGGGAGCCGGCAAGGTCGGCGCGGAAAACCAGACCGGGCCGACGGACTATCAGATTTCCCAGCGCGCCGACTTCTTCGAGTGTCTGGTTGATCTGAATACCATGGTGAAGCGGCCGATCATCAACACCCGAGACGAACCCCATGCCGACCCCGCCAAATACCGTCGACTCCACGTCATCGTGGGCGATGCGAATATGGCCGAGTTGTCCACCTACCTGAAGCTCGGCACGACCGCCATTGTGCTGGAACTGCTCGAAGCCAACGCGGAGTTTCCGAACCTGGACCTGGAAGACCCGATTCGCGCCATCAAGGAGCTGTCGCGAGACCTGGATATGAAAGGGACGTTGAAGCTGGCCGACGGCCGTGTCACGTCCGCCATCGGGATTCAGCGTGCCTACCTCAAGACCGCGATGGACTTCTATGCCTGTCATGAGCTGACCCAGATCACCAAAGACGTCCTGGTGCGCTGGGAGGAAGCGCTGGACAAGCTTGAGCGGGACCCGATGTTGTTGGTGCGGGAGCTTGACTGGGTGGCCAAGCGGCAGATGATCCGCTCCTACATGGAGCGGAGAGGATGCGGCTGGAATGATCCTCGGGTGCTGCTGCTCGATCTCCAATACCACGACGTCCGTCCCGAGAGGGGTTTGTACTACACGCTGGAGCGCAGCAACCTCATCGACCGGCTGCTCCAAGACAGCGAGATTGCGGAAGCGGTACACACGGCTCCGCTGAATACGCGGGCCTATTTTCGTGGAAACTGTCTCAAGAAATTTCCACGCGAAGTGTACGCCGCAAGCTGGACCTCGGTCCTGTTCGACGTGGGGAACACCACGATCAAGAAGATCCCGTTGATGGAGCCACTGCGCGGGACTGAGTCTCTCACACGCGAGCTTCTGGAGGGATCCGACTCGGCGGAATCGTTGCTTGCCAAGCTGACTGCCTGACGCCTCCCACCCGAGCCGGCACACCCCCTGCACGAGCTGGGTCCTGCACAGGGGTATCGGTACGAGCTGAACCGAGAGGAGATGAGAGACGTGCCGCTGTTCCCGGACGACTACGGCTCAAGTTTTTTTGACTATCTCACTCAGCAGCGTCCCGATCTGGTTCCGGGTGGTCGTGGACTGATGCATCCACCATCCCAGCCGGTCCTCGATGAAAATCGTGGACTCTCCCTCCCTCCTGTGATGCACGGCACGACGGTGTTGGCGCTCAAGTATCAGGGGGGAGTCGTGATCGCCGGTGACCGGCGGGCGACCGAGGGCTTTCAGATTGCGGGCCGGCGCCTCGATAAGGTGTTCACCATCGATGATCATTCGGCGATCGCGATCGCAGGGGCCGCCGGACCCTGCATCGAGATGGCCAAGCTGTTCCAGACCGAGCTCGAGCACTATGAGAAGCTGGAAGGCGTGCAGCTCTCGTGTGAAGGCAAGGCGAACAAGCTCGGCCAGATGGTGAAGGCCAATCTGCCGATGGTCTTCCAGGGGCTGGTCGTGGTCCCGATCTACGTGGGGTATGATCTCAAACGGGCCGAGGGACGGATCTTCAAGTATGACATCACGGGCGGACGGTACGAGGAATCGGACTATCATGCCATGGGTTCCGGTGGGAAGGACGCGCGGAACACGATACGGGAACATTTCCGGAAGCAGCTGCCGGAGGATGAGGCGCTCAGGCTCGGCTTGCTGGCGCTGTATAACGCCGCCGAGGAGGACGTCGGGACCGGAGGGCCGGATATGGTGCGCGGGATCTATCCGACCGCCAAACTGGTCACCGCTGGAGGCATCACGGACGTGGAGGACCAGCGCATCGGGATGGTCTACGCCGCGTTGATCGAGGGGCGCAAGAGAGAGGTCTAGGTATGCCGTTACCCTACTATGTCTCTCCCGAGCAGATGATGCAGGACAAGGCGGAGTACGCCAAGAAGGGCATCGCGAAGGGACGGTCCATCATCGCCATGGAATACGAGGACGGAGTCTTGCTGGTCGCCGATAATCCCAGCGCGTCCTTATACAAGATTTCAGAGATTTACGACAGCATCGCGTTCTCCGGCGCCGGCAAGTACAGCGAGTTCGAGAACCTGCGCAAGGCGGGCATCCGCCATGCGGACCTGAAAGGGTTCATGTACAGCCGCGAAGACGTCACGGCGAGGTCCCTCGCCAACGGCTACTCGCAAAGCGTCGGGACGATCTTCAGCCAGGAGCTCAAGCCGCTGGAGGTGGAAATTCTGGTCGCGCAGGTCGGGGAACAAGGGAGCCCGAATGAGATGTATCGCATCTCATTCGACGGAAGCCTTTTTGATGAGCGGGGCTTCACCGCGATCGGGGGTCGTGCTGAAGCCTTGCTGGTCTTTCTCAAAGAGCGGTATAAGGGCGCCCCCCCGACGTTGAAGGCGGGTCTCACGCTCTGCGTGGCGGCGTTGGAGAGCGTGACGAACCAGAAGCTCCCGATCGAGGGACTCGAGGTCGCCGCATTGGATCGAACTCGCTCGGGCCGCAAGTTCCGACGAATTCCGCCTGCCGAATCCCGCCAGATCCTTGCCTGATATTGAAGAACCCCGCACGGGAGTGTATGCTCAGGGTGTCGTTCGTACAGCATCCGCGACTGCCGTATGAAACAGCGAATCTTCGGCCTAGAGAACGAGTACGGCCTGATCTTCTCCCCCAACGGGCGCATCTATCTCCCGATGGAGAAGGTCCTCGGGTACATCTTCGAGGGCCTCATCCCCAACAGCTGGCCCTCGAACGCCTTCCTGATCAACGGCGCCCGGTTTTACCAGGATACGGGCTGCCACCCGGAATATTCGACGCCCGAGTGCGACAACATTCTGGATCTCGTCGTGCATGACAAAGCCGGGGAGCGCTTGCTCGAGGCCTGTCTCCCCGCCGCGGAGGAGCGGCTCAGGGAAGAGGGACTCTCGGGAGAGATCTACATCTTCAAGAACAACACCGACTCGCTCGGCAACACGTACGGCTGCCATGAAAATTATTTGATGCGCCGGGACGTGGATTTCTGGAAGGTGACGGAACAGCTCATTCCGTTCTTTGTGACACGCCAGATCTACTCCGGATCAGGCAAGGTCCTGAAGGTCTCGGGCAAGCCGCAGTATTTCATCTCCCAACGGGCCCAACACATCCACGAAAAGACCTCCTCTTCCACCACCTCCTCTCGAAGCATCATCAACACGAGGGATGAGCCTCACGCCGACGCCGAGAAGTATCGCCGGCTCCACATCATCGTCGGTGATTCGAACATGTCCGAATACGCCACGTACCTCAAGGTGGGAATCGCGGCGCTGGTCCTGTCCATGATCGAGGACGGGTACACGGTCGTCGGCGTCGAGCTGGAGGACCCGGTGAAAGCCATCCGGGAAATCTCCCGAGACCCGACCTTGAAAAAAAAGGTGAAGCTGGACGACGGCAGGCAGATGAGCGCCATCGAGATTCAGCGGACATATTTGGATCGGGCCCAGGAGTACCTCAGCGAGCAGCCGCACGATCCGATCCTGGAGGATGTGCTGGTCAGGTGGGGCAGCATGCTGGATCGTCTCGAAGAGGACCCGATGCAGTTGTTCCGCGAGGTCGACTGGGTGGGCAAGAAGCTGCTGATCCAGTCGTTTGTGGACAAGAAGGGGTGCGGCTGGGACGATCCGAGGGTCTTTCTGATGGATCTCCAGTATCATGACGTCAAACGGACGCGCGGACTGTATTATTTGATGGAGTCACGCGAGATGACCGAGAGGATCGTGGATGAGGATGCGGTGCAGCGCGCGATGTCGGTGCCGCCCCAGACGACCCGGGCCAAAGTGCGCGGAGACTTCATCCGGTTTGCCAGAGCGAAGAACCGGTCGTACACGGTGGACTGGACCTACCTGAAGCTGAACGGGTACTGGGAAGAAACGATCCTGTGCATGGATCCATTCAGCGCGATCAACCGGCGGGTGGAAGAGTTGGTCTCGCAAGTGGCCGGCCTGCGGTTCTACCGATGAGGATCCACCACGTCGACGGAGAACGAGCGAGGAAGAACCGCCCCGATCTGGTGGCGATTGTGGCGGTTGTGCTCTTCGCCAGCGTCTTTCCGGTCAATCTCTTGCCCAGCGCTCCCCATGAGCTCCGAGGGACCGACGGCCAGTTGAGCGGCAAGCAGGGGCAGGTGTTGCTGGTGACGGTCCCGGCCGACGGACGCGCGACCGAGGTGGTCGGGCAATTTCTCGGCCGGCGGGTTCTCTTCTTTCCCGATACCGGCGCACGCTATGCCGGGCTGCTGGGGATCGACATGCAGGATGCGCCCGGCACACATGAGCTCGCGGTCGAGGTGAGACATCCTGAGGGACCGCGCCGGTTGAGCTACAACGTGCTGGTGATGAAGGAAAAGTACCCCCTTCAGCACCTCACCCTCCCGAAGGGGATGGTGGACCTGAATGAAGACAATCTGGTCCGTGTCAAGGCCGAGCAAGAACGGGTGCGAGCGGTGCTGGACGCAGTGTCCCGGGATCGATTCTGGCACGGACGGTTTATCGAGCCAGTGAGCGGGCAGGTGACGGGCGCATTCGGCCGGGTCCGGATCATCAACGGCCAGTCACGAAGCCCTCACAACGGGGAGGATATCACCGCCCCCCTCGGAACCGCGGTCGTGGCGGCGAACGACGGGATCGCGCGGTTGACGGCTGAGCATTTTTTTTCCGGCAAAGCGGTGTACGTGGATCATGGCCTCGGCCTCTACTCTATGTATTTCCACCTGTCCGAGGTGACGGTGCAGGACGGTGTGGCGGTCACGCGCGGTCAGGTGATCGGCAGGGTGGGCGAGTCCGGTCGGGCCACGGGGCCCCACCTCCACTGGGGCGTTCGTCTCAACGGGGCGCGTGTGGACCCCTATTCCCTCGTCAAGCTGCCGCTGGATAGCATCACGACGGCCACCAGGTAGCGGGAGCGGGCGCGAGAAGCACTCTGGGCCTTCAGCGAGGGCGCGCAGCGAGACATGGAGCCAATCCAGGTGGTCAGAACCCAGGGTAGTTGCCGTCAGTCGGTGGTCGGTTCCGCGTGCGCGCGGTGGTTCCCTGGGATCGTCGGGTTCGCGGTGCTCTCGGGGCTCGGGGCCTGCGCCACGATCCCGAGTAAGTTCGTCAGGCAAGCGGAACCAGGCGTTACGCTGACGTCTCTCACGAGTGACCCCCAGGCCTATCGCGGCAAGGTGGTCATCCTGGGGGGGGTGGTCGTGACTCAAAAACAACAGGCCGGGCGCGTCTGGCTCCTGGTGAAGAACCGCCCGCTCGATGTTGATTACGTCCCTCACATCCCCGCCTCGCCGGATCAGTCAGAGGCGAGCGACTACTGGGTGATGCTCTCTCCTGAGAGCTTACCCAAGACCTATAAGAACTGGTCACGATTGACCGTGGTCGGCCGGGTCTCTGATGAACGGCCTCTGCCGGATGAGCACGGGACGGGCAAGGAGCCGGTGCTTGCCGCGATGTATCTGCGGGGGTGGGGTAGTTCAATGGGCGGCTACGGGCTTCATGAGGAAACCTGGGAGGAGACTCAGGATGCCAGCTATATTATTTCAACTCCTCTGATAGTCAAACCCCCATAACTTGAGCGATCCCTCCTCGGACCCGCTCGGTCACAGAGCCCTCACCAATCGTTGCAAAAGAAAGGGGGCTCTTCCGGAAATCGTGTGGGTCATGTTGAGTCCGTCAGGGCGAGGCATTCCGCTCCGTGCAGGCTCGCCGCGCTGCTGTAACGACCGGCGGCCCGGCTCCGGCTCCCCCCATCCCCCAACGGGGGTTCGCCGATCCGCTCCGGCCTGGTGCCACAGCCCGAAGCGGTCGGGCCTCGCTCGGGCCGCCGCTGCGCTCATCAGCGGGGGTCCCCCGCAAGGTCGCGTCTTCCTCGCCCTGACGGCCTCGTGTGTGCACCCCGCTGAGGCCGAGGCTGGAGGGGCTGGGCGCGGAGGGTCGTCGCCCTCGCGGGACTCATGACAGGGGTGGCCTGGCTGATCCCCTACTGCGCGCGTCCAGCGAGCACCTTCTTAGG